>JAILGR010000129.1 GCA_024696565.1 Acholeplasmatales bacterium
AGTTACTTCTTTATTATGCATTCTTTCATATAATTCATCAATTTTAGATTGTCTAATACCATAACCATTATCTTGAACAATAAAATATAAGAAACCATCTTTTTGATAAACCTTAATATTAATAATACCTTTTTCTTCTAAATTCTTTAATCCATGGTAAATAGAATTTTCAACAAATGGTTGTAACATCAATTTCATAGCAAGACAATCTAGGCAATCTGGCTCACATTCAATATTAAATGTAAATGTATCTTTATATCTAATGCTTTCAATGATCATATAGTTTGTTACATGCTCAAGCTCTTCAGCTACAGTAATAATAGGCTTACCCTTAGATATACTAATTCTAAAGAATTTAGCTAATGCTACTACCATTGTTTTAACTTCAGCTACTTGATTAGATTCAGCCATAAACACAATAGAATCTAAAGTATTATATAAAAAGTGCGGATTAATTTGGTTTTGTAATGCTTTTAACTCACTCTTTCTTTTTTCAGTTTGTTCTTCTACAACCTTATCCATTAACTTTCTAATTTCAGAAATCATCTTATTAAAGTTTCTATTAAGTCTAACGATTTCAACTTGACTATGCTTTTCATCAATTTCAGAAATAATATCAAAATCTCCATCTTCAAGTTTCTTCATAGATTCTTCTAAGACACCAATTGGAGTTGTAACTCTTTTAGAAATAAATGTTGCTACTATAATTGATAATATTAAAACAAATACAGCTACACTTACTAAAGATATATTATAAATTAACTGTGATGTATATGATGCAGTAATATTAGAACATATAGCAATCTTCCATCTAGTATTAGTTAATGTTTGAACATAAACAGAATAGCTTTTTTCACTAACTCTTAATATAGAAATACCAATTATTAAATCCTTAACCATATCTAATTGATTTTCTCTTAAATCCGGGCTAGTCCCATTTTGCATTGAATAAATCATTGATGAATCAGAATTAATAATATATAAGGCTCCACCATCACCTAAATTAGTACTTTTAGAAATATTAACTAAGGATTGGAAATTATATTCTACTAATAATATACCATCTTCAAATTCTCCACCAATCGAATGCATTGTTTGTTTACCAACTAATATTTTATATTCACCATCAATCATATAAGGAGATGAAAATGTATATTTAGATGAATGTCCATAATCATTTTTAATATCTTCAGGAGTAGTATTTAATGTTAGACCTGTAGATAACATTGAATTACCATTAGTATCACATAAAATAATATTAACAATATCATTTCTTGATTTTTGAACCACTTCAAATCTGTTTTTTACAACCTCTATGTCACTATTATTCATTAATTCTACTTCAAGATATGTAATAGTATTAAACATTGAAGTTAAGTAGTTTTCATAATTCATTACAACTTGATTACCAATTTCTGTTGCTGAATTTTTTGCTGCTGTTTCGGTTCTATTATTGTTAACAAAAATATCACCAAGAAGTACAGTTGTAGAAAAAATAGATACACCTAAGACTATTGCCATTAATATAGCAAATTTTAAGCTTTTAATATTTATTTTTCTTTTTGACATAAACTTCTATACTCCTTTGGAGAATAACCTGTTGATTTTTTAAATGTATGAGAGAAATAATATGGTTCAAAGAAACCAACCTTTTCAGCTATATCAATTATTTTATTATCAGGATTTTGTAATAATTCCTTTGCCTTATTAATTCTTGTATCAGTTAATATTTTAACAAATGTTTCATTTCTTTCCTTTTTTAGGATTGCACAAATATAAGAAACGGATAGATCCATTTCCTCAGCTAAAGTATTTAAATTGATATCAGGATTAGAATAATTATTAGATATATAAGATAATATTTCATTAACTGTACTAGAAAAACCAGTTTTTAATGATTCCTCATTTATTCTTTTTATATCTATTATAATCTTATATATTTCTTCAAATAATTCATCTATTACTTTAAAAGAATGTAGGTGCTCATAGATATCACCATAAGTTTCAACTAATGCATCTTGATTTGAACAACATTTCATCAAAGACATTGAAAAATCTAAGATTAAAAAGTTTTGTTGGGCAACATTATCAACCTTTAAAAATTCATCATGAATTCTTTTTAATTCTTCTTTAATCTTATCGATAGATTTATATCTAATAAAGAAACGTAAATTATTTAAAAAATCTTCTTCTAGCTTAGGCTGAAGCTTATTCTTAGAAATAGTTGAATAATAATAAACTGAATTCATCTCTAGAATGTTTTTATGCATTAAGGCATGATTACTTTGATGATACAAAGTAGATATACAATCTATACCCTCACCCTCCTTAGAGACTCCTACATATAAGCTACAAGAATAATATTTATTCATTTTAAGTAATATTTCATTAATTAAAACATCTATCTTTCTAATATTAAAATGCTCATTACATTTTAATATAACTACAAATTTATTCTTATGCATAAACTTTTCAGTCTTATATTCATTATCAACTGTTTCAGTAATAACCTTTTTTAATGCAGTCTCATAATATTCTAATTCTTCTAATGTTTTCTTATCTTTAAGTAACATTGTAAATACTTGATAATATTTATAATTAAAATCTAAATCTAAAAAGCTAATAGATTCTAATACATAATCATTAATAGGTTCTTTAATCAAAATATCTAAAGTAGATGCAGTAAAATATTCTTTACTTTGAATTTTATAATTTTCTAATTCAGAAATATTATTATATAAAGTCTTTTCTTCATCTAATAAATTCTTTGATTTAGTTAATATATCACTAAAATCTTCAGATGTAACTGGCTTCATTACATAACCTATAACTCCACATTCAAGTGCTTTTTTAGCATAATCAAATTCATCAAAGCCAGTTATAATTACTACTTTAATTAATGGATATTTCTCATGAAGTAACATTGATAATTGTAATCCATCCATAAATGGCATTTTAATGTCTGTAACAACTAGATCAATATCTTTATATAATTCAATATAATCTAGGGCATCTAAGGCATTTTCATATAGCCCGCATACTTCAAAGCCTAGCTTTTCAAAATCCAAAATATTTTGAATTCTATTTCTAGCTTCAATTTCATCATCAATCATTATCATCTTATACATTTTTATACTACCTCGAATCGTTTTTCCCTATGTTATTAATTATACGTTTTTAATAAATTATAATCAATAAAGAAAAAATGTTTATAAAAACTATATAAGATATA
>JAILGR010000153.1 GCA_024696565.1 Acholeplasmatales bacterium
TCTTATACCATATTGATGATTCTGATTTCATTAAAAAAATTTTTGAAATAACTAATAAATAGATAAATGCGTATTCAATTTCGAATACGCATTTTCTTATAAACATTTAATTTTTAATTAAAATGTCGATTATTATTCGAACATTTACTTTTGAAAACGTTTTTTGAGTGTTTTCTATAAAAATAGTTATTGACAAGTATGATTATCGACTTATAATAAAAGTATCTATTTTGGGCCGGTTCCTTAATAGATACCCCTAGCAAAGATAGTTTAATAAAATAAACTTGAGTATAATTATGGGACTATCCATTAGATTCATAATTATTAGTCCCTAAATAGAAGAGGACTAATAATAGTCCTTTTTTATTTCTTGAGTCTCTAATCCGTGATGATAAAAATAGTAAGTTTTTAAGTCCTTATAGAGAATTCTGGATGGTGGAAGCAGAATAGGTAATAAGACTGAACGCATTTATCTAGATTGGAAGTTTTCCGCTTTAAGGAATTCAAGGTGGCTATTTTTAGCAAGTGGAGTGGTACCGCGCTTATTGGCGTCTCTTTAATTGAAAGAGATGCCTTTTTTTGTTAAAATATAATTTAAGGAGGATTTGAAAATGACAAAAGGTATTAAAAAGGTAGTATTAGCTTATTCAGGAGGTTTAGACACTTCTATTATTATTCCTTGGTTAAAGGAAAATTATGATAACTGTGAAGTTATTTGTGTATCTGGTAATGTAGGACAAACATCTGAACTTGAAGGTTTAGAAGAAAAAGCATTAAAAACAGGAGCTTCAAAGATTTATATTGAAGATTTAAATAAAGAATTTGTTGAAGATTTTATTTTCCCTACTATGAAGGCTGGCGCTAAATATGAAAAATATTTATTAGGTACATCATTTGCAAGACCTATTATCGCTAAAAGAATCGCTGAGATTGCTTTAGCTGAGGGTGCTGATGCGATTTGTCATGGTTGTACAGGTAAGGGTAATGACCAAGTTCGTTTTGAATTAACTATTAAGGCTTTCGCTCCTAATATGAAAATTATTGCTCCATGGAGAGAATGGTCTATTAAATCAAGAGATGAAGAAATTGATTATGCTGAGGCTCATAATATTCCTCTTAAAATTTCAAGAGAAACAAATTATTCTAAGGATAAGAATTTATGGCATTTATCTCATGAGGGTCTAGATCTAGAAGATCCAAAGAATGAACCATTATATAATAAACCAGGCTTCTTAGAGCTTGGAGTATCTCCAGAGATGGCACCAGATAAGCCAGAATATGTAACTATTCATTTTGAAAAGGGTATTCCAACTTCAGTCAATGGTAAAGAAATGAATTCAGTTGATTTAATTTGGGAATTAAATAAGATTGGTGGAAGAAATGGTGTTGGTATTATCGATATCGTTGAAAATAGATTAGTTGGTATGAAAAGCCGTGGTGTATATGAAACTCCAGGTGGAACTATTCTTTATGAAGCTCATGAATTATTAGAATCTATTTGTTTAGATAAAGAAACTTCTCATTTTAAGAAAACTGTTAGTGATAAGTTTGCTGATTTAGTTTATAACGGCTTATGGTATACACCACTTAGAGAAGCTATTTCAGCATTTGTAGATAAGACACAAGAAAATGTTTGTGGTGATGTTAAGGTTAAGCTATATAAAGGAAATATTATTCCTGCATCTATAGATTCACCATATACATTACATAATATGGATATTGCATCATTTGGTGATGATGAAGGAGCTTATGATCAAGCTGATTCAAAAGGCTTCATCAATTTATTTGGCTTACCAATTAAGGTTCAAGCTATGGTAAATGAAAAGAATAAAAAGTAAGAGGTAATTATTATGGCAAAGATGTGGGCAGGAAGATTTCAAAAGGAAGAAAGTAAAGAAGTAAATGATTTTAATTCATCTATATCCTTTGATGGAGTTATGTTTGAAGCTGATATAACAGGTTCTATGGCCCACGCATCTATGCTTGGGAAAATGGGAATTATTAAAGAATCTGATTCTAAGCTAATTATCGATACACTAGCAGATATCTTATCAGATATTAAAGAAGGTAAGTTAGAGCTTGATATGGAAGCTGAAGATATCCATATGTTTATCGAAGCTGAATTAACTAAAAGAATTGGTGAAGTAGGTAAAAGATTACATACTGCAAGAAGCAGAAATGATCAAGTAGCCTTAGATATTCGTCTATATCTAATGGATAAAGTAGATGAAATATTAAAATTAATAAAAGAATTTTCTAAAACAATTATTGATTTAGCAGAGGCTAATAAAGAAACTATAATGCCAGGCTATACTCATTTACAAAGAGCACAGCCTATTACATTTGCAAATCATTTATTAGCCTATGCTTATATGTTAAAAAGAGATTATGAGAGATTTATAGAAGCTAAAGAAAGAATGAACTATTCACCTTTAGGATCTTGTGCCTTAGCAGGTACAACATACAATATTGATAGAGAGATGGTAGCAAATACCTTAGGCTTTAATGGAATTGTCATGAATTCATTAGATGGTGTATCTGATAGAGACTTCACTGTTGAGCTTGCCTCAGCTGCTAGTATTTCAATGATGCATTTATCTAGATTTTCTGAAGAAATTATTATGTGGTGTAGTTGGGAATTTAAATTCATTGAATTAGATGATGCATATTCAACTGGTTCATCTATTATGCCACAAAAGAAAAACCCAGATATTTGTGAGCTTATTCGTGGTAAAACTGGTAGAGTATATGGTGATTTAATTACCTTGCTTACAATGTTAAAAGGTATACCTTTGGCATATAATAAAGATATGCAAGAAGATAAAGAAGCTATATTTGATGCCTTAGATACATTAAAAGATTGTCTAAAGATTTTTAATCCAATGTTAAAAACTATAACAGTTTTAAAAGATAATATGTATAAGGCAGCCCAAAAAGGATTTATAAATGCTACAGATTTAGCTGATTATTTAGTTAAAAAGGGTATGGCCTTTAGAGATGCTTATAAAATATCTGGTTCTTTAGTATCATATTGTATTAATAATAATATAGTCTTAGAGGAAGTTAGTTTAGATACATTTAGGGAGTATTCAAAATTATTTAGTGATGATGTATATGATGAAATTAAACTTGAAAAATGTACTTTCAAGAGAACTAGTATGGGAGCTAGTGCTATTTCATCAGTTGAAGCACAAATTGATGATTTAAAGAAGTGGTGGAAATGAAATATAAAGTATTTATAGATGGAAAAGAAGGAACTACAGGACTTCGTATTTATGAAAGATTAGCTAATAGATCTGATATAGAATTAATGCTAATACCTGAAGAATTAAGAAAAGATTTAAATGAAAGAAAAAAATATATTAATAATTCAGATATTACATTTTTATGCTTACCTGATCAAGCAGCTATAGAAGCATTAACTTTAGTAGAAAATCCTAATACTAAAATAATAGATGCCTCAACAGCTAATAGATGTAATATAGAATTTGCATATGGTTTTCCAGAATTAGATAAATCTTTTTATGATAAGATTAAAAATTCTAAAAGAGTTGCAGTTCCTGGTTGTTATGCTAGTGGCTTTATGTCAATTGTTTATCCATTAATTAAAATGAATATTTGTAATAATGATTATCCTTTTGCTTGTAATGCTATATCAGGCTATTCAGGAGCTGGCAAAAAGGGTATTATGGCTTATGAAGATCCTAATAGAAATATAGAATTTGATGCTCCAAGATTATATGGAATGGGGCAAATGCATAAGCATTTAAAGGAAATGCAATATATTCCAGGATTAAAAAGAAAACCACTATTTAATCCGTATGTTTGTGATTTTTATGAAGGTATGTTAGTTACTATACCACTTTATATAGATGAATTGAATAAGAAGGTTAGTCCTAAAGAATTACATGATTTATTTAAGACTTATTATGGGGAAAATAAGTTTGTTAGAGTAATGCCATATCATGATAATGGCACAGAAAGTGGCTTTTTATCTAGTAACCACTTAGCATTAAAGGACTATTTAGAAATATATATTTCAGGTAACGAAGAAAGAATTAACATTACTGCTTGTCTAGATAACCTTGGTAAAGGGGCATCTGGGGCAGCACTTGAATGTATGAATATTATGCTAGGTTTAGATATTGAAACTAGCTTAAATTTATAGGAGGATTATTATGAAGGTTATTAATGGTGGTGTTTGTGCACCAAAAGGCTTTATGGCAAATGGAATTCATGCTGGAATTCGTAAAAATAAAGATAAGATTGATATGTCTTTGATTGTATCTAAGACTAAAGCTAACGCAGCTGCTGTTTATACTACAAACTTAGTAATGGGTGCTCCTATATATGTAACAAAGGCAAACTTAAATAATGGTTATGCTCAAGCAATGTTATGTAATAGTGGAAATGCTAATACATGTAATGCTAATGGTATTGAAATTGCTACTGAAAGCTGTGAGATTTTAGCTAAAGAATTAAAAATTAATCCATCTGATGTTATTGTGGCATCAACAGGTGTAATTGGACAACCATTATCAATTTTACCATTTAAAAATGGTATGAAGGAATTAGTAGAAGGCCTAGCATCTGATGAAGAACATGCTAATTTAGCTTGTCAAGGTATTATGACAACAGATACAGTTAAAAAAGAAATAGCAGTTGAATTCGAAATTGATGGTAAGGTATGTCATATTGGAGCAATCACTAAGGGTTCTGGTATGATTCATCCTGCTTTAGCTACAATGTTATGTTTCATTACTACAGATGTAGCTATTACATCCACATTATTAAATGAAGCATTATTAGATTGTGTAGATGATTCATTCAATATGTTATCAGTAGATGGTGATACATCTACAAATGATATGGTTTCTATTATGGCTAATGGTTTAGCAGGTAATGAAAAAATCGTTGAGAAGAATTTAGAATATGGTGCATTTGTTGATGCATTAAAATATGTATGTGTAACTTTAGCAAAGAAGATGGCTAAAGATGGCGAGGGTGCAACTAAATTATTAATAGTTGATGTTAACCATGCAAAAACTAAAGAAGATGCTAAGATTGTTGCTAAATCTGTAGTTTGTTCATCATTATTAAAAGCTGCAATGTTTGGCTCTGATGCAAACTGGGGTAGAGTACTTTGTGCTATTGGTTATTCAAAGGCTAATGTAGATATTTTTAAAGTTGATGTAGCATTTGAATCTGAAAAAGGTAATATCTTAGTATGTAAGAATGGTAGTGGAGTAGAATTTTCTGAAGAAATTGCTAAAGAAATTTTACTTGAAGATGAAATAACTATTCAAATTAATTTAAATGATGGGGAAGGAGAAGCCCAAGCATTTGGATGCGATTTAACATATGATTATGTTAAGATTAATGGGGATTACAGAAGCTAATGGTAAATTTAGAACAAAGAGCAAGTATTTTAAGTGAGGCTTTGCCTTATATCTTAAAATATAAAGATAAAATTATTGTAATTAAATATGGCGGAAATGCCATGGTGGATGAAAACTTAAAAGCTAAGGTTATGGAAGATGTAGTAATGTTATCTAGCCTTGGTATGAAAGTTGTCCTTGTTCATGGCGGTGGACCTGAAATTTCAGCAATGCTAAAAAAGATTGGTAAAGAATCTAAATTTGTTGATGGTTTACGTGTAACAGATTTAGAAACAGTTGATGTTGTAACTGAAGTATTAGCAGGTAAGTTAAATAAGAATTTAGTTAAGCAATTAAATTTAGCAGGTGGTAGAGCAATTGGATTATCTGGTTTAGATGCAGGCTTATTAACTGCAGCTATGATTGATGAGAAATTAGGCTATGTTGGTCAAATTACTGAAATCAATCCAGATGTTATATTAGATGCCCTATCTTTAGGTTATATTCCTGTTGTATCTACAATTGGATATGATAAAGAAGGTAATGTTTATAACATTAATGCTGATACTGCAGCAGCAAGAATTGCTGGAGCTTTAGGTGCAGAAAAATTTATTGCTATGACCGATATTAAAGGTGTATTAAAGGATAAAAATGATCCTAATAGTTTAATGCAAACTATTAATGTTTCTGAAATTAAGCAATTAGCTAAATTAGGTATTATTGATGGTGGAATGGTACCTAAGGTAGCTTGCTGTGAAGAAGCTATTAGACGTGGTGTAGCTAATGTAGTAATCATTGATGGTAGAGTTCCACACTCTATATTAATTGAAGTTTTAACTGATGAGGGTGTAGGTACTCAGTTTAAGTAGGAGGTATCTCTATGTCAAATGAGGGAAATGAAATTATTGAATTAGATAAGGAAAATATATTAAACACATATAAAAGATTTCCTTTAGCTATAAAAGAAGGAAAAGGTTCAAAATTTTATGATTATGATGGAAAAGAATATATAGACTTTTCAACAGGTATTGGCGCAAATACTTTTGGAGCTTGTGATGATTTATGGGTTGAAGCGGTATGCAATCAAGCAAAGACTGTTCAGCATACATCAAATCTATATTATACAAAGCCACAAGTAGAACTAGCTTCTATGTTAGTTAAAAGGACTAATATGAAAAAAGTATTCTTTGCTAATTCAGGTGCTGAAGCAAATGAATGTGCAATTAAAGCGGCAAGAAAATATTCATATGATAAATATGGTGAAGGAAGAAATGAAGTAATTACTTTAGTTAATTCTTTCCATGGAAGAACAGTATTAACCTTATCGGCAACAGGACAAGATGTTTTCCATCAATGGTTTTACCCTTTTGTTGATGGTTTCAAACATGTTATAGCATCAGATATTGATGACTTAAATAAAGCAATTTCAGACAAAACATGTGCGATTATGATAGAGACCGTCCAAGGTGAAGGCGGAGTTGTTGCACTTGATAGTGAATATATTAAATATATCGATAAGATATGTAAGGAAAAAGATTTAGTATTTATTGTTGATGAAGTTCAAACAGGTAATGGTAGATGTGGATATTTATATTCATACATGGAATATGGAGTTAGACCAAATATTGTATCTACAGCTAAAGGATTAGCTGGTGGCCTACCTTTTGCTGCAATATTGTTTGATGAAAAATTAGCAAACACATTATCTTACGGTCAGCATGGTACTACCTTTGGTGGTAATCCAGTTTGTGCTTCAGCTGCAGTTTCTGTTTTAAAAAGAATAGATGATAAGCTATTAGCTCATGTTCATGAAGCTAGAGCTTTCATAGAAAAAAAGCTTTCTGGTGTTGAAGAAGTTATTTCAATCACTGGAAAAGGATTAATGGTTGGTGTAGAATTAAAAGAGGGATTAAAAGCCACAGAGATAGCTAATTCCTGTATCGAAAACGGGCTTATTGTCTTAACTGCTAAGACTAAGATTCGTTTTCTACCACCATTAAACATTTCATTAGAAGATTTAAATAAAGGCCTAGATATCTTTATTAAAGTCTTAAAGGAGGCAAAATAATGAAGCATTTATTAACATTAGAACAATTATCTAAAGAAGAATTATTAGATATTTTAAATTTAGCAGATCAATTAAAATTCCAAAAGAAAAATGGTATTGCCCATGAAATATTAAAGGGTAAAACATTAGGTATGATTTTCCAAAAATCATCTACTCGTACTAGAGTATCTTTTGAAGTTGGTATGCATGAACTTGGTGGTCAAGCACTATTCTTATCATCTAGGGATTTACAAATTGGTCGTGGTGAACCAGTTCAAGATACTGCAAGAGTACTATCTAGATATCTAGATGGTATTATGATTCGTACATTTGACCAAGAGGAAGTAGAAGATTTAGCAAAATATGGTTCTATTCCAGTTATTAATGCCTTAACTGATTATTGCCATCCTTGTCAAGTATTAGCTGATTTAATGACAATTCGTGAGTTTAAAGGGGCATTTGAAGGCTTAAAGTGCTGTTATATTGGTGATGGCAATAATATGGCTAATTCTATTATTGTTGGTGTATTAAAGCTTGGTATGACAATGGCTATTGCCTGTCCTAAAGGATATGAACCAGATAAACATATCTTAGAATTTGCTAAGGCATATGGTGATAAATTTATCATTACTGAAGATCCAAAGGTTGCAGCATTGGATGCGGATGTATTATTCACAGAC
Organism: Acholeplasmatales bacterium; assembly: GCA_024696565.1. Classification (GTDB taxonomy): domain Bacteria; phylum Bacillota_I; class Bacilli_A; order Acholeplasmatales; family Anaeroplasmataceae; genus Anaeroplasma. Next base: position 8,106 of record JAILGR010000153.1, read on the forward strand.
GTTTGGGCATCTATGGGACAAGAATCTGAAAAGGCTATTCGTGAGGCGGTATTTAAGGGAGTGTACCAAATCAACGACGAAATTATGGCTTTAGCTAAACCAGATTGTATGGTACAACACTGCTTACCTGCCCATAGAGAAGAAGAAATCACTGCGAAAGTGTTTGAAGAACATGCAGATGAAATATTTGAAGAGGCTGAAAATAGATTACATGCACAAAAAGCAGTATTAGTTAAATTAATGGCATAAAGTTCGAAACTTTATGCTTTTTTTCTCCAAAAAAAGTTCAAATGTTCGATTTTATGATATAATTATAAAAAGGTAGTAGAGTTAGGTTGTGATATTGTGAAAAAGATTTTTGCTTTTTTAATGATTTTAATGTCAATATTAGTTTTATATTCTTTAGGTGATAAAGCATACGCTAAAAGCTACATGAGTGATAAAACTGAAGTTCCAGTAAGCTTAGAGGTTTCTGGTGCTGAAGCATTATGTCAAACAGAAGATGGTTATGTTTGGATTGCTCAATATTCAGGGCTAACAAGATATGACTCAAAAGAGTTTATTACTTTTAAAAGCTTTGAATATGAAGGAGAACAAAAAGAAATACTTAATGTTCGTGCATTAGCTTCTAAAGGCAACAATTTATATATTGCAACATCATCTAGTGTTATTGTTCATAAGGATAATTCATTTGAACCACTTAATATTGATACATGTGTCGTTAGAGATATAGTTTTAGATAGCGAAAGAGATATGTTATATATTTCTACTGAAAATAAAGGCGCTATTATTTATGATATTAATAATAAAACTTCTAATGTGGCACCTGGGACAGAAGGCAAATTAGTATCTGATATAGCTTTGAATTTAGCTACAGGTGGCTATTTTTATCAATTAAATGATGGTGTTTATGATGATAAAGGCGTTTGTGTTTTAAATTATCCAAAAGTATTAGATATATATTCAGTTGGTGATATTCTATATATGGGGCAAGATGATGGTATCATTCATAGATATAATATGAAGACTAAACAAGATATGCCTGATATAGTTGTTTCTGACCAAATCAATAGAATGTTATATTCAAATGAAGAAAAAATATTATTTGTAGCTTGTGAAACAAATGGTATTTATTGTGTTGACCTATCTACTGATACTCCACAAATATCATTAGCTGGTGATTTAGAAAATAAAAGTCAGCTAGTTGATTTGATGATAGATTATGAAGGCAATTTATGGGTTGCATCTCATTATATTGGAGCATCTGGTGTATCTATTATTACTAAAAATGCGTTATTAGAATTATTATATGATGATCCAATTTGGCAAGACTTGCCAGAAGCACCTGAAAAGAATAGAAATATTTATGCAGTTGAAAGATTTGACGATATTTTGTATATCGTAGCTGATGCAAGAATCTATTTATATGATGTAAAAGAAAAGAAAATTTTACCAGATAATATAATTATGGAAACTCTAGATGCTTATAAAGCCGTGAAAGATGCAGAGGGGCAATTAACAGATCCGGAGTATAGTTTTAAATTGTATCCTAAAGATGTCGAATCTTTTAAAGGTAAAATTTATTTTGCTGTTTCTAATGTCGGTTTATTAGAATATGACCCATTAGCAAATACAGCCATAATATATGGTGTTGATTATATTTCTAATACTGATAATCAAGATAAGATAGTTGGAGAACCTAATTTAGTCTATACTAATACAGTTAGATGCTTAAGAAACTTTGATGATTATTTAGCTATGGGATTTTCCCGTGGTGTTATGAAGTTTGATGGAGAAAAATTCTCAGTAATGGCTACAACTGGTAATGTATTATATATTAATAAATCAAATACTGGTAAAATGATATTTGTTAGAACTACTGGTCTATTTGAAGTTGATGATGAATTTACTTCAGCAACTGAAATTCCAACCCTAACTAATACCACTGGTAATAGATTAAAATTTTTAGTAGATGGCGATAATATTTACTATAATTTAAATAGTAGATTGTTTAGAGCTAAAAAAACAGATAGTGGTTATATTCAAGAAGAAATAGCTATTCCTTATGTTAAAGGTTCAATTGTTGAAATCTCTAAGATTAGATATAAAGATAAGAATAATGAATATAAATATAAATATGTAATTGCTAGTCAAAATCAAATATATATTACAGATTCTTTAGATGTTGATAATGTTACAGATTATGATATGTTTGATCAAACTAATGGATTACATCAAATTATCGCAAATACATCTGGATATTATGATGAAGAAGAACAAAAGTATTTCTTCCAATCAACTAATGGATTATATGTTTATGATTTTAATGAAACAGTAGCTACATCTATTCCAGTTAAAATAACAATTTCATCTGTTGATTTAGATGGAGTTCAATCTTATGGTAATGATATAAATATTTCTAAAGATACTTACCGTGTGGCATTTAACTTATCAGTTTTAGGATTTAGACCTAATAAAGGTTATACAATTCATTACAAATTAGATGGAGTTGATAATGAATATAATAGTATTACTGATGAAAATAAAAGTATTACATATACTAATTTAGCTGGTGGAGAATATAAATTCCATATTTATGTAGAAGATGAATATGGACAACTATCTAATTCTATAGAGATTTCATTAATTAAAGAAAAACATGTTTATGAACAAGTATGGTTCTGGGTAATTATTTCAGTTGTTGCTATTGCTATAATAGTTGCTCTAAACTTCTTATTGATTAAATTAAAGACAAGAAATTCATTAAGAAGACAATTACAATTAAAGAATATTACTGTTGAAGCTATTCAAGCTATTGCAAGAACAATCGATGCCAAAGATGAATATACAAATGGTCACTCTATTAGAGTTGGTTATTATTCTAAAGTAATTGCAGAACACTTACATCTATCCCAAGATGAAGTTGATAATATTTATTATATTGCCTTACTTCATGATATTGGTAAGATAGCTATTCCTGATAGTATTTTAAATAAACCAGGAAGATTAACTGATGAAGAATTTGCAATAATGAAGTCTCATACAGTAAGAGGTGCTAAGATATTAAATGGTATTTCAACTATTCCTCAAATAATTGAAGGTGCTAAATCACATCATGAAAAATATGATGGAACTGGTTATCCTGAGGGCTTAAGAGGTGAGTTTATACCTTATGTAGCTAGAATCATTTGTTGTGCGGACTGTTTCGACGCGATGGCATCAAAAAGAGTTTATAAAGAGCCATTCGCACTTGAAAAGATAATTGGTGAATTTGAGCGTTGTAGTGGTACACAATTTGATCCACATATTGCTAAAGTAGTAGTAGATTTAATTAAATCAGGTAAATTGAAACCATATACTGCTGAAAATACATATTTAGGTGCTGATGGTAAAACTCATAGACTTAAGAAAGAAGAAGCAGAAAAGTTAGAAACTGAAGATAGTACAGAATAAAAGCTGATGAAAATCAGCTTTTTTCTTTGTATCTTTTGTTCTTTGTGATATAATGTTTTAAGTCAAGAGGAGATGATATTATGGCTTTGATGTTTTATGAAGCTAATTATGCTGTCCATACATTTCAAGCAGACATTCATGATAAAATTAGACCTGCTGCTATCTTGGATTTCTTTCAGGATGTCGCATCAATTAATGCCGAATCTTTAGGTGTTGGCTATCATGATGTTTTAGCTCTAAATTTATATTGGGTTGTTCTATATGAAGAATTTGAAATCCTAAAAGATATTAATTGGGGCGATAGAGTTTTAGTTAGAACATGGCCTAAATCTAGAACTAGATTAGAGTTTGAAAGAGAATATGAATTAAGAAGCTTAGATAATGAATTATTATGTAAAGGAATATCCTCTTGGTGTGTTATTGATGCTAATACTCGAAAGCTAGAACGCGGTGATAATGTTATTTTTAAGGGTGAATATTATAATTATACTAATTACCCAGAAAAGATTAATCGTAGGCTTAAATTTACAATCGATAATCCAGAAAGAGTATATGATTATAAAGTAGTATTAACTGACTTAGATCATAATTTACATGTTAATAACGCAAAATATTTAGATATTTTATATAATATGCACGCAACAGAAAAAGAAGTTAAAAAGTGTCGTATTGCCTTTATGAATGAAGCTAAATTAAATGAAGTTATTCATATTGAATATAAAAAAGAAGGTAAAGAAAATTATTATATTGGTTATGTAAATGATGTTGTATGCTTTATGGCTATATTAGATACGGAGGAATAAGATGAAGGAATTTTTAGAATTTTTAAAAAATAGTAAAACAGCATTCCATGCAGCAAAAAATGTATGTGATATTTTAGATAAAAATGGTTATGTTTTACTTAATGAACAAGAACCATTTAAATTAGAATTGGGTAAAAAATATTATATTACTAGGAATTCATCTTCAGTATTTGCTTTTACATTACCTAAAGAATTTAATAAGCTAGGCTTTAATATTACAGCTGCGCACTTAGATTCACCAACATTTAAGTTAAAACCTAATTTCAAATTAGATGTTACTAAATATGTTAAATTAAATACAGAAGTTTATGGTGGACAATATTTATGTCATGGTTAGATAGACCACTTGATATAGCTGGTAGAGTAATAGTTAAAGAGAATAATTTAGTAACTAATTTATTATTCTC
>JAILGR010000217.1 GCA_024696565.1 Acholeplasmatales bacterium
ATATTATTATGAAGCAGCCGAAATGGCTTTAATTGATACTAATGTTAGAAGAACTTTCGCAACAGGTATTGCCGGATTCTCTCACGTAGTAGATTCATTATCAGCAATTAAATATGCCAATGTTACTGTCGTACGTGATGAAACTGGTATTGTTACTGATTTCGTTACAAAGGGCGATTTCCCAAGATATGGAAATGATGATCCTAGAGCAGATGAAATTGCAGTATGGTTATTAAAAGCATTTATGCAAAAGGTAGGTCGTCACCCTACATATCGTGATAGTGAGCCTACAACTTCTATTTTAACAATCACATCAAACGTTGTTTATGGTAAGGCTACAGGTTCATTACCTGATGGTAGAAAGAGAGGAGAACCATTATCTCCTGGTGCTAACCCAGCTTATGGTGCTGAAAAGAATGGTTTATTAGCTTCACTTAACTCTGTTGCTAAATTACCTTATGAATATGCCCTAGATGGTATTTCTAATACTCAAACAATTAACCCTAATGCCCTAGGTCATAATGATGAAGAAAGAAAGAATAATTTATCTCAAGTATTAGATGGTTATTTTGATCAAGGAGCTCATCATTTAAATGTTAATGTATTTGGTACTGATAAGCTAATTGATGCAATGAATCATCCTGAAAAAGAAGAATATCAGCATTTTACTATCCGTGTATCTGGTTATGCCGTTAAGTTTATTGATTTAACAAGAGAACAGCAATTAGATGTAATTGCTAGAACTTGTCACGAGAGTTTATAATTATGGAAATAAAGGCGTATTATTCTAAATTAGAATCATTTGCGCTAGTGGACGGACCTGGAGTAAGGTCCGTCTTGTTTCTTTCTGGTTGTCCATTTAGATGCCTATATTGTCATAATCCAGAAACTTGGACTATGGGGTCTAATCAAATAACTGTAGAAGAAGCATATAACAAAATGATTCGCTTTTTACCATATTGGAAAAATAATGGTGGAGTTACAATATCTGGTGGAGAACCTTTATTACAAATGGATTTCTTAATTGAATTATTTAAGAAATTTAAAGAAAAAGGTGTTTCTACTTGTATAGATACAGCGGGTGGACCATTTAGCTTAGATAAAGAGTTTTTAGATAAATTTGATGAATTATTAAAATATACTGATTTATTCTTAATGGATATAAAAGCGCCAAATGAATTATTACATAAAAAGATTACTGGTAAATCTATTTTGGCACCACAAAATATGTTTAAATATTTAAATGAGAAAAAAGTTCCTATTTGGATAAGATATGTATTAGTTCCTGGCTTAACTGATGATATTGATACACTAAAAGAGACAAAAGCTTTTATAGATACATTAGATAATGTATTAAGAATAGAGGTTTTACCATATCATCCTTTTGCTATACCTAAATACGAAGAATTAAAAATAGATTATCCATTAAAGGATACTAATAGTCCATCTAAAGAGAATATAAAAATTGCAGAAGAAATTCTAGGCGCTAAGTAGCTTAGAATTTTTTCATCTTTTTACATTTCTTGTTTCTTTACAATAAATGAAAAAAAGGGTATCATATTAATAAGATATACGATTCATTTTTATATGGAGGTAAACTATGTTTGTTATATTTACAGATACAGATACTGATACAACACCAGAAATAGCTAAAAAATATGATTATAAGTTAATAAGTATGCCATATTTCGTCAATGAAAAAGAGATTCATCCTTATGAAGATTTTGATGTGTTTAATCCTCATGAATATTATGAAATGTTGAGAAAGGGAGTATTACCTAAAACAGGTGGATTGTCTCCTCAAACTTATATTGATTATTTTGAGCCATATTTTAAAGATGGCTATGATATTTTATATGTACATTTTTCTAAAGCAATGTCTTCAACCTTTAATTCAATGAAAATAGCTATAGATGAATTAAAAGAAAAATATCCTGATAGAACATTATATACTATTGATACTAAAGCTATTACAACATTAAGCTTACCAATTGTTGAATTAGTAGGTAAAATGTATAAAGATGGTAAATCTTTAGAAGAAATATTAGATTTTGCTACTAAAGAGGTTGATAAATGGACTATTTATTTCTTTGTTGAAGACCTATCCTTCTTTAGAAGAAGTGGTAGAGTATCAGCTCCTGCGGCAATAATGGGAAATCTAATTGGAATTTGTCCTATTATCTATATGTCTAGTGAAGGTGTTATGACTTCAGTAGATAAGGCAAGAGGTAGAAAAAATGTTATTAATAAAGTATTAGGATATGTTGAAAAATTAGAAGAAAATATTAAAGATTATACAGTTTATATTGGGCATTCTGATGCATTAGAAACTGCAAGATATGTTGGCACTTTATTAAAACAAAAATATGGTGAAGACCTAAATATTTATTATAGTGATGTTAATCCTACTGCTGGTGCTCACTGTGGTCCTGGCGGTGTTGGAGTATGCTTCCACGCAAAACAAAGAAAATGATGATTTAGATGGACTACATCCATCTTTTTCTTTTTTTATTTATAAATGTTATATTATAATAAAGATAGTTGTTTTGGAGGATATTATGGGCAATAATTATCATAAACTAAGATATGAACAGTATTTTATTGATACCTCTGGAGATGTAAATAAAAAAGGTACTGCAACATTTAAAATAGAATATAAGAGTATAGATTATGTTTATAATGGTGTATTAACTCATGCTAATTACT
>JAILGR010000212.1 GCA_024696565.1 Acholeplasmatales bacterium
AATATCTCAATTTTAAAATATTAATCTAATTTTCATTATCTTCAACAAGTTCACTATCTAATTCAATAATATCATCTTTATTCTCTATAAGATTCATTTCTACTTTTTCTTTAGCCTTTGTATGAATAAAATGTTCTGGAGTTAGTGTACCAGAGTATTCTACTATTTTGGCACAAGTAGATGTAGGTAGTGCATCAATGATTAGTATTGGTGGAAAGAATATTCCAACAATTGAGGCAACTGTTTTTAAAATTCTTGCACAATCTTTTGGATGTTCTTTTGCCAATGTAGCAGTATCAATACAACCAAATACATCAGCTACAATCTTCCACTCTAATGATCTTTTTTCATCAATACTTAATTTCTTAGCCAAAGATTTTCTCATTTGCACATTCATTTTTACTCTACAAAGTTTTTCACTAATGCTTTTAACTAATTCACTATCTTTTTCTTCATCTATAGCTTCTGCAGTTTGTATGATAGCTTTTTGTCGTTTTTCTTTAATTTCCCTATTTTGTTTTTTAATACGAGTATCTCCCATATTTATTTCCTCCCTTTATTTTTTAATACTAATACTTATCCTCTTGCAAAAAAGTTTTCCACAAGTCTTGCATGAGATAAATCAATTAAATACTTCTCCCCATTTGACAAAAATATAAAATAATTCCCATCTGGTGTTTTTTCCATTTTTACAATATGATTCATATTAATCCATATTTTCTTGCCATCTTGCATACCTAAAACAAATTTAAAATCGCCCATTTTCAATACCCCCCTTTTGTTAATTTTAGCATTTGAAAAATAATTTGTAAATCCATCTTGATTAATAGTCTTGTGTTTCCCCATTTTTTATTTCAAACATAAATTAATGATTTTATGCTGGATTAAACCTAACTCCCATCACAGTCCATAAATCTCGTCTTCGTTTATTTCTTTTTGGATATAATTCAACTATTAATTCATTACTAAAAAATAAAATAATTTCTTTTATTCCATCACTAATTCTATTCAACCAAAATAATATTTTTTCTCTTAATTGGTTCTTTATTTTCCTTATTGTCTTTCCTACTGCTTTCATATTTATAACATTGCTGAAAAACATTACATATGTAAGTAATGTATTTAAAGACTGTATTCTTTTATATCTTCTTACTTTAATTTTTTCAAACGAAAATTGTTGCTTCTTATATTTGAAATTTTCTTCAATTTTCCATCTTAAAGCGTAATCTCTTACTACTTGTAAAGCTTGATCTTTACCTGAAACTTTTCTAGATGTTAATAACACCATGTAAGCCTCATTTAAAGTTTTTTTATCTATAGCGAAGCCTTTTACTACTACCATAGTTATTACTTTAGATGATAATGATTTTGCTTCTCTATTTTTTATTATTATTTGTTTATAAGATACTTTTAAATTTTGGTAATCCTTTGAAACATATTTATATTTTCCTTTTATATTTTTTGCAATATTGCTGATAGTGTTTTTCTCTCCATTAATATATACATTTCTATCTAAACTTTTGGCTCTTATTATAAAATCAGAACCCATTTCTAGCACTTTTTCCATTAAAATCGCGCTATCATAACCTCTATCCATTATAAATGTTCCTTTACCATAGATACTATTTACATAATTCATATGAGATAACCATAAGTCATTATCAGATTTATAATCATCATCGTTTGATGATCGTAATTCAGATACTAAACTTATTGGTTGATTATTATGATCGATAGTTGCGATTTCATTAATTTGATAGCCTTGTTTAATAGTATGAGAATCTGAACCATCTAATACTATTCCTTTATTTTCAAATTTAGTATTATCGTCTTTTACAATATCTCCTCTATCAACAAAATATAAATGTCTATTATTTATATATGGCTTTATTAGATTAATATAATTTGCCAACAAAATATTTTCAATTTTATCAAATGAATCTAGGTGTCTTTCTAATCTTTCTACGCCCTTCTTTATGTTTAAATTACCGGTTTGTCTAACAATATCAGATAGGATTATTGAATTATATTTTAAAATGCCAGTAAATGTATCTGATACAAAATGAGTATCTACTTTGCCTAATCCTTTTGTAATATCCTTTATATAATTAACAACTTCATCTTTTAAAATATCGTTTAAAGTGCTATAATTTTTCATGGAAAAAGTCCTCGAATCTATGATGTTTGGTCGCACTTATATTATACCATTTTGAGGACACTTTTTCCTTATATAAAGCACAAAATCCAGGTATTTTTCACCTGGATTTTTTTATCGCTTTTTACCCTTTATTAAAAAATGGGGAAACACAAATTTTTATATAAAAAGACCAATTAATAAGCCTACAACAATAGAAATTGCTAAACTTACAAAATCTTCCTTTTTTAATCTGAAATTTCTTCTATAAATACAATATCCTAAATAACCAACTAAAGCTATAACAACCCATAAAGCTGATGGAGCTAATAGCTTAAAGCCAGTTACTAAATAAATAGGTAACATTATCTTATAACCTATTATAAAATCAGAATCCTCAGATACCTTTTCAGCATTATTAAATTCAGAATGGAAAAAGAAAAATAAGAATCCTGCCCCTAAATCTAATATTAATATTAATATTAAAGCAAATATATTATGATATTGTCCTGCCGCATCAAAATTACCACACATTAAATAATATATACTTTGGGAATAATTAAATAGTGGTGAATAAGCAAAATAATTTCTCATATAAAATGAGTTATCAGATACTCCACATTTCAATAATACCCAGTATACAATATTAACAATCATTGGTAAGAAGCAAGCTCCTAATACCATAAAGAAAATACCATCAACTAAATTATTAGCCATTGTAAAGAATAGTGATAAGAAAGTATATAAACCAATACCTAAAACTAAAGCCATGGCTAAATATAACCAATAATAACTTAAATTAAATATTTGGAAGCTAGAATATGTTATAACACTAGTCCAAATAAATGATACTATCCACTGTGGTAAAAAGATAACAAATATCTCTATTAAGCCTAATAAATATTTTAATAAATATAATTTAATTCTTTT
>JAILGR010000244.1 GCA_024696565.1 Acholeplasmatales bacterium
GCATCTGTTGTTTCTCATAATGTTTCTAATATAAAAACATGTGGTGCAATAATAATTGTTGTTGTAATAATACATAATCTATTTGGATATTTATTTGGCTTTGGTATTGCAAAATTATTTAGAATGAATGTAAAAAGAACAAAAGCTTTATCAATTGAGATAGGTATGCAAAATTCAGGGCTTGCATCGTCATTGGCTCAATCATCATTTAATGATATAGCATTAGCTACTGTTCCGGGAGCAATATTTTCAGTTTGGCATAATATTTCAGGAGCAATATTAGCATCTATATATAGGCATTGGAATGACAAAAAAGAAATAGAAGAAGATAATTTTGAGAACGAAAAAGAAGAAAGTCAGTAATGATCCGGGTGCTCCCCCGTACGGGTCACCATCTTAAAAATTCAAGTCTTAGAGTAATCTAAGGCTTTTTTTTCGTATACTAAAATTCATTTTTTTTAAAAAAAGAATATTAATGTAAAAGCTTTGTTTGAATAAAGTAATAATCATGATATACTTAAAGTAAAGATAGTATCGGTTTTATAATATTGTTTTAAGATTTTTATTTAAATTTTATTTTTTCATACAAATAATTATTAAAAAGAAAGGTGGTTTGTGTAATGAAAAGAATTAGAACAGTATTAACTTTATTTGTGGCATTATTATTTATTCTTTTAGGGCTTATTTCTTGTGATATGGATGACAAATTACCATCTTCTAATTTTGAAAAAGTCCAGTTTGCTTTTAATGGTGTTGAAAGAAGTTTTAGTCAGTCTGAATCTTTTAAAAAATCAATGGCATCAAATAAATTCAGTACGAAACTATTATCTGCAAATAATATTTCAACTGCTTTATCTACAATTGATAGTGTTTATTCAAGTGAAGATTCCCAAGGCGATATAATTGATGATTTAGAATATACTCAACCACCTATGATTCAATTTCAATGTCTAAAAGCTATATTAGATAAAGTCGGTAATGATTATCAATTTGGAACAAAATATTATGATGATATTATTGGCGAAGTTTATATTGATATGTCAACAGGTAAAAAAGTTGCAAGTACAAGTCAAGATGCACATAATTACAAATATGATTATACTTTTAAACTTACTATAGATATAAATATCGATAGTAATGATTTAATTAAGGCAGATGTTTCATTTGGTATTAATCTTCAAAAAGATGATGAAGAATATAATACTTTATGGTATGTAAATATGGAATTGGATTATGATATGAAAAATACCACTCCAAATTACACACTATCAATGTATACTTCAAATGATGAACATGAGCTTACATACATGGAAGGTTATACATATGAATATGATTATGTAGAAGTAAAAAATAATGAAATTAAAGAATGGCGTAAATTTTGTTTAGAAACAAATCAGAAATTAGAAAAAGATAGTAATCATAATTCAATTGATTCTTATACAAATGATTCTTCATTTGATTATAAAATAGGAGCAAATAAATGGTATAAGAATCAAGATTTAAGAAAAATTGTAAAGATGACCGAAACTAAAAAGTTTACTCTTGCTAATGCATATTATTCTGATTTAGGTCTAAATTCAACTGATATTGATTCAACCACATTTATGAATAAATCTGGTGTTCAAAATAAAACTATTAATACTGTATATAATGAATTTTCTAATATATTTAAGGGAGATATTATATATAATTTATTGGTAACTGAAGAACATGAAGAACAAAATGGTGGCAACACAGATCCTGTTTTAATTGGAATAGTTGTTCGTAATGGTAATCAACAAACTCAAAATTTTGATAATATTACTTTAAATGGAGATCCTACATTATCAGATGCATTAGATGAAGTATGTAGCCCAACATATTGGTCAAGTGGGGCTTATCCTATAATTTATTTAGTTTATAGTGATGACGGAAGAGAAGAAAAAGTTAATTTTGAAGGCTTAGGAAGTCTTGAATATTCTTTAAAAATTGGTAATTCTGCCCCTATTTCATTAAATCAAAAAATATCAGATGTTTTGTTAACATTAGGAGATTCTATAAAAACAGCGAATAGTTTCGATTTAGATATTTCATATCCTAATACAAATATATCTATAAGTATTACATGTTCAATAGGGGATGAAATTAAAGCTATTTTACAAAATACAGGTGCGAAACAAGAAGTATTAGATTTAGGATTCCCTGCTATTGTATCTAATGATGCAGAATATAAGAAGAGTAATGATTTATATATTATTTCAGGTATGTCAGATTCTGAAGCTTGGAATTATAGAGGCACATTAGAAAATGCTGGATTTGTTGAAGTTAATTCAGGAAATGTTTATGCTAAAATCACAAAAGATAACAAATTATTACAAGCAACAATAAAACAAGAAAAAGAACCTGAAATTCAATTAAAAGTTAGAACTGATTTATCTACAAATTGGAATCAAGAATTAGTTAATTCTAATATCAATAATAGTTTAATTAATATATTTGGTCCAACAGGAAATAAGATATTATTTGATTATATTACAACTGGAGAATATAAACGAGTAATTGTTTATGGATTGACTGGTGCTGAAAAAGAAGCATATTGTGATGCTTTAAATGATGATAATCAATTTATTACAACAGGATTAAATTCATCAGGTAGAGTTCTTAGAATAATTGATACAACTAATAATAAATTCTATGAGCTTCCTATAATTGATAATTATAATAATTTAGAAATATCATTACAAACAACAGAAGATTCATTCTTAATGTTTAAATATAAAATAAATGATGGAGAAATTAAAACATTTATCCCAACATATTCAAAAGATGAAAGAACTATTAGTTATAATTCAGAAAATATTTATTTGAATGCAGAAGATGTAATTACATTCTATGGAACAGCTGATATGCCAATTAGGTTAGTTGAAGTAAGTGGTGGTGGAGCAGATGACTTTTTACCACATGGTGAAACTTCTATAATGAAGGCTCCATTTACATCTGGTGGGTATTATGTAATTAATTATTATCAAGAGAATTATTCTTTTGATGAAAGGGATATGTTATGGGTTCAATTCTTTATTGGTCAAGATCCTAGTAGTCCTAAGCAAGGATAATTCTTGCTATTTATAAATAATCTTCATTTTAGTTTTATAATAAGTTATAATAATATAAAGGGGTGATAAAAAATATGGAAATGAAGTTTTATCGTTGTAAGCGTTGTGGGCAAATTGTAGCAGTTGTTAAAGCTACTGGTGCACCTTTGGTTTGCTGTGGAGAAGAAATGGAGGAAATTGTTGCTGGAACAGTTGAAGCATCAAGAGAAAAACATATTCCTGTTTATACTTTAGATGGCAATACTGTACATGTTAGTGTTGGTAGCATCCTACATCCAATGCAAGATGTTCATTATATTGAATGGATTGCATTACAAACTAAGTATGGTAACCAAAGAAAAGCTTTAAAACCAGGTGATGAACCTAAAGTTTGTTTTAAAATTTGTGATGGTGATGAAGTTTTAGCTGTATATGCATATTGTAACCTTCATGGCTTATGGAAGTGCTAAGATGTTTTTTATTTGTTATCCTAAATGCACTACATGCCAAAAGGCAAAGAAGTTTTTATTAGAAAATAATATTTCCTTTATAGAAAGAGATATTAAACAAAATAATCCATC
>JAILGR010000252.1 GCA_024696565.1 Acholeplasmatales bacterium
TCACAAAGCTGAAATTGAAGAGCTTAGAGTATCTATTTATAATGAGTTTTCTGATAGATTAGATGAATTAAATTCTAAAATTGAAGAACTTAATGGGGTTATTTCTACTAAAACACAAGAAAAAGAAGACTTAATTAAAGATTATGATTCTAGAATAGATAACTTAAATGAAGAAATTAAAACATTAGAAGTAGAAAAAGAAGAATTAATTGATAAGTATGAAAAAGATTTAAGAGTCTTAGAAAAGAAATACTTAGATGAAATCGCATCAAGTGAAAAAGATTTTGGTGAAAAAATGGCTGAACTTAGAAAACTTAAACAAGCAAGTGATGATTCAAGTGCCTTAATTAATGCTGAAAATAGAGCACTAAGAGTGAAGTTAGGTATGGATAAACCAAGTCATGAATTTACATCTAAAGAAAGATTTAATGAACTAGAAGAAGAATTCTTAGTATTTAATAAGTTCTTTAAAGATCAGTGGCAATTAACAAAGAAAGAAATTAGAAAAGAACTACTTTGGACTAAAAAAGAAAAGAAAGAAAACAAGAATAAGCAAGCATAAAAGGAGGAATGGGTATGGATTATAAAGCTAAAATACCTCGTGTAAAAATTAAATACATATCTCTAATAATTTTAGCAACCATACTATTTGCTCTAATTATTCTTGCCCTTGTTACTTATAAATTAAGAACAAAGCTAGATGCAATTAATTTAGGTAGTGGAGCTATAACTATAATATTTATCGTAATAGCTATGGTTTTACCACTACTAATTATCAAATTATTTATTGAGGTTAATGCTAAAAATCCTTATGAGGAGTTAAGAGATAAGGATGATTTGTTTAGAGATTTCAAAAATAATGAATTAACATATGAAAGTGACGATGCATTAATCGCAAGACTAAAAAGAAGAAAAGAAAGAAGAGATAGGCTAATGCCTGAAGTATCTAAATCATTCTTTGAAGCTGTAACTTTAGAGGGTGATGAGGATGAAGAATTTAAAATACCTGTTGAAGAGGAAGAAGAAATAACTGAAATAAAGGATGTAGCTGGAGACTCTAGATTCTATATGTTAACACAAATCGATAAGGAAATGGAAGAATGCATACAACCTAAATATGATAATGAAGTAACTTTAAAAGAATTATGTGAAAGATTTAGAAATTATTCAGCACATGATTTAAAGTTATATTATGATATCAAAGATATCAGACGTTTCATTGCAGGACTTGCTGTAACAAAACTTTTAATCCTACAAGGTATGTCAGGTACAGGTAAAACAAGTTTAGCTTATGCTTTTGGAGAGTTTTTAAATAATAAAACAGTAGTAGTTCCAATTCAACCAATGTGGAAAGAGCGAACTGACTTAATTGGTTATTATAATGAATTCACTAAAAAGTTTAATGAAACAACATTGCTTTATAAGATGTATGAAGCTGATTACACTAAAAATGTTTATATCACAGTATTAGATGAAATGAATATCGCTAGAGTCGAATACTACTTCGCAGAATTCTTATCACTACTTGAATTACCTAACCCTGATGGTAGAAACTTAGATGTAGTTAGTGATGTATGGGATAATGACCCAAAACTTTTATACAAAGGAAAGCTTAGACTTCCAATAAATATGTGGTTTATAGGTACTGCGAATAATGATGACTCAACATTTGCGATATCTGATAAAGTATACGATAGAGCCATGGTACTTAACCTAGATACTAAGGCAGAAGTATTTGATGGAGAAGACGCAGGAAACACTCTAATCTCTATTGACCATTTATATGATTTATTCAAAAAAGCTCAAAAAGAATTTGAAATATCTGATAGAAATCTAAGAAGAATCAAGAAGTTAGATAAATATATGGTTGATACATTCCATATAACATTTGGTAACCGTATTATGAAACAAATTAAGGCATATGTTCCTGTATTAGTTTCTGCTGGTGGAACTGAGCTTGATGCCATAGATGATATTTTATCAAGAAAAGTTTTAAGAAAATTAGAAAGTAAGAATCCAGTATATGTTAGGAGTCAATCAGAGACTCTAATGGATTTTATTGATGATTTATTTGGCATGGATAGAATGCCTTTATGTAAAGAAGCAATAAGACAAATAGTTCAAAACGTATAAAACTAGAAAGGAGGCGTCTTTATGAATTTAATAGATTACTACTATCGTGGTTTTAAAAGTTATAGAGTAGAAACACAAAACTCTAAAGCATGTCAAAAAGAGCGCCGTATCCTAAGAAAACTAGATTTAGAGTTTGACCATTTCCAAGTTAAAAAGTATTTATGTACTATTAATGAGGATTGGATTATTGAAATTGAAAAAGGATTAGAGTTTGTTGAAAAAGCCGTACAAGAAGAAAGGCAATTTATTAGGGTTAATGGTGAAGTTGTTCCTATTGAAAAGGCTAAAAAAGTATCTAAATATTCGGTAGAACACTTAGCAAAACATAGTAATATGATTACACATGTCCCAAAAAACGAGGGCGATCCTGTTATACCTGATGCTATATACATGGTTGAAAAACTAAGTGATTATGCCGTTTATGAGAATAGATTCTTATATATGCTTTTATGTTACTTAAGAGATTTTATAGCTTTAAGATTAGATAAAATACAACGTTTAAGACTTACCTATATTTGTGATTTTAATTTAAAAAAGAGAAATGAAAGTAAGCTTAGAGTATTTGATTTTGAAACAAAATTCCATGAAGAACGTTATGATAATCCATATCCTATATTTGATGAAATATCATCAAGTTTACTAAAAAGAATAGAGGATTGTCAACAAATAATCATTATGTTATTGAATACTAATTTAATGATTGAAGTAGCTAAAGCTCCTTTAGTAAAACCTCCAATCGTTAAAACAAATGTTTTAAAGATGAACAACAACTTTAAAAATGCTTTAGCACTTTATAATTATGTTGTTGAATATGATGGCGATGGCTTTACTAGTGAAGAAGTTATAAAAGATTTTATACCTCTATCAGATTTAAT
>JAILGR010000253.1 GCA_024696565.1 Acholeplasmatales bacterium
CATACATATGGTAAGTCATACTATCAGATAATACCTTAAACATATGTATGGTGGTGAGGCTAGATGCTTAAAGAGTATTTTAAATCAATATAGAGATGGTATATTAGTAGGATCTTCTTGTGCTAATGGTAAAGTTTTTGAAATGGCCTTAAATAGAAGTCAAGAAGAATTAGAAGAAGCAATTTCTTATTATGATTATATTGAGGTTCAACCACCTTTAGCCTATAAACAATATTTTGTTGAAATGCCTGATGCTGAAAACAGAATAAAAGAAGTTATAACTAAAATAATTACTACTGCCAAAGCTATGGGTAAAATTGTAGTTGCAACTTCAGATTGTCACTACCTAAGACCAAGACTTAAAAAATATCGTGATATTTTAATTGATAGTCCTCAAATTGGTGGTGGGCAACATCCACTTGCCAATGCTTTTAAAAAGAATTCTACTCCAGATATGCATTTAAGAACCACAGAAGAAATGCTAGATGAATTTAGTTTCTTAGATAAAGCATTAGCTTATGAAATAGTTGTTACTAATACTAATTTAATTGCTGATTCAATTGAAATGTTTAATGCATTTAAACCAGATATGTTTGCTCCAAGAGATGATGAATTTAAGAATAATTTCTTACATATTGAATCTATTGAGGAAGAAACAAGAAGAATTGTTGAGGAAACATGTAAGAATTTATATGGAGAAAATCCACATCCAATTGTAAGAAAAAGATTAGATCATGAATTAAATTGTATTATTTCTAATGGATATGCATCTATTTATTATATTTGTCATTTAATGGTTAAAAAGTCATTAGAGGATGGTTATCTAGTAGGTTCTAGAGGATCTGTTGGTTCATCTTTAGTTGCAACAATGATGAATATTTCAGAAATCAATCCTTTAGCACCTCATTATCGTTGTAAAAAATGTCATTTCCATACCTTTAAAATGAGAAATGATGAAATAGAAACTTATGGTTTAACTGATATTGAAAAGCCATTCCAAGAAATGTTAAGGGCTGTTGGTTCAGGATATGACTTACCTGATGCCGTTTGCCCTGTTTGTGGAGCACCACTAGCTAAAGATGGTCATGATATTCCATTTGAAACTTTCTTAGGATTTAATGGTGATAAGACACCAGATATTGACTTAAACTTCTCAGGTGAATATCAAGCTCAAGCTCATGAATATGTAAGAACTGTATTTGGTCCTGAAAATGCCTTTAGAGCTGGTACCGTAGGAACTATTGCTGATAAGAATGCATATGGTTATGTTAAAGGATATTGTGAAAGAAATAAGATTGATTTAAGAGAATGTGAAATTGATCGTAT
The DNA here is from genome assembly GCA_024696565.1 of Acholeplasmatales bacterium. GTDB lineage: Bacteria > Bacillota_I > Bacilli_A > Acholeplasmatales > Anaeroplasmataceae > Anaeroplasma. The sequence continues at coordinate 1,327 of JAILGR010000253.1, forward strand.
TGCTAAATATTTAATCGGTATTAAACGTTCAACTGGACAACACCCAGGTGGTATTGTTGTAGTACCACACTATGTTGATATTTATGATGTTACACCAGTACAATATCCAGCTGATGATACAGAAAAGCCATGGCGAACTACTCATTTCGATTATCACTCCTTTGAACAAAACTTACTTAAGTTTGATATTTTAGGCCATGATGATCCAACTTTAATTAAATATTTTATGGATTATGTTCATCTTCATCAAGAGGATTTCCCATTCTCTAATCCTCAAGATATTCCAATTGATGATAAGAATTTATATAGATTATTCTATGATCCAAGTGTTATAGGTGTTACTGCTGAAGATATTGATTCTAAGGTAGCATCATATGCTGTACCTGAGCTTGGAACAAATTTCGTAAGAGGAATGCTTGTTGAAACTTTCCCTAAGACATTTGCCGAATTAGTAAAAATATCAGGTTTGTCTCATGGTACTAACGTATGGGCTAATAATGCTCAGGAATTAGTTAATTCTAGAACTGAATTTGGCGAAATTAAATTTGAACAAATAATTGGTTGTCGTGACGATATTATGGTCGATTTGATGCAGATGGGTCTTGATCCACTTCAATCATTTAAGATTATGGAATTTGTTAGAAAAAATAAGAAAAAATCTGACCCTGAGGGTTGGATTAAATATCAAGAATATATGAGAGAAAAGAAAGTACCTGAGTGGTATATTTGGTCTTGTGGAATGATTGAATACATGTTCCCTAAGGCCCACGCTACTGCATATTGTATGATGAGTTTACGTATAGCTTGGTTTAAGGTATATGCTCCAACATTATTCTATAGTGCTTGGTTCTCAAAAAGAGCTAAGGGTCATGTTGTTCAAGCTTATTTAGGTGGTAAGGTTATGATTCGCCAAACTATGGAAGAATTAAAAAATAAACCTGGTAAGACTGCAACAGATGATGATAAATATACTGCACTACAAGTGGCACTAGAATGTGTAGCTAGAGGTATTAAATTCTTACCTGTTGATGTTATGAAATCATCTGCTACAACCTTTGATCCTGAAGATGGTAATTTACGTATTCCATTTAGTGCTGTTGATTCATTAGGTGAAAGTATTGCTTATGATATTGTAAATAAAAGAGAAGAGCGTCCATTTACATCTAAAGAGGATGTAAAGAATAGAACAAGATTAAATCAATCATTGTTTGAAGAATTTGCTATTAATCATTATTTTGGTGACTTACCAGATGAGGATTTAGAAAAAGAAGAAGGATTATTTGCCCTTCTATAAAATTTGGCGTTTGTGTGAATTTGTGTTAAATTTACCAAACGCTTTTTTATATGAATTAAAAAATATATAATATAGATAGTATTTGGAGGTGGTTTTGTTGAATAGCTATTATTCTTATGTAAAAACAAACGAAACATATTTAGATAATGCAAAGCATGCTACATATGCTGGAATTACAATCAAAACTGGTATTTTATTATTTATAACAATTGCAGTTGGTATAGGTGTTTCTTTCTTATTACCATATATTGCCCCTGAAAAGGTTTCTGTATTTATATATTCACTTATGGGGGCTGGAATAGTAGGTATGATTAGTGCTCTATTAGGTAGATTTATTCCTAAAATTGCTATCCTATGTGGTTTTATATATTCAGTAGCAATGGGAGCTATGCTAGGTACTATTACTACTTTAGTGAATTTTTATTATCCAGGTGCTGGTACATTATCTATTAGTGCAACAGTTATTATTTTTGCAATTATGCTAGTTTTATATGCCTTTGGTATCATTAGAAATGGTTCAATCATTAGGATGATTGCATTTGGTATTATAGCTTCAGTATTAGCATTATTTATTTTTGATTTAATATATATATTAGCTACAGGTAGTAGCGATTATGGAATCTATATTGCCATTCAAGCATTATTACTAATTTATGGTGTTATCACATTAACATTTAATTTTGCTGAGGCAGAAGCTGTTGTTAAATATGGTGCTTCTAAAGAATCAGAGTGGAGTGTTGCACTTGGAATGGAAGTGTCATTAATATATATTTACATTTATATTTTAAGAATAGTAATTTTTATTATGGGAAATAGAAGATAGCTTTGCTATCTTTTTTTCATTATTTACAATTGTTATTTCATTGAAGTAGTATTAAAAAAATGGTAAAATTAAAGAGTAAAGGAAGTTGATTTATATGATATTTGAAGAATTACAAAAAGAAAATATTAAAACTATGAAAGAGCATGATAAAGTAGCTCATGAAATCATCGCTTTAGTATTTGGTAAATGTAAAAATGAAGCAATTGATGGTGCATATCCTGATAGAAAATTACCAGATGCGCAAACATTAAAAATTATTCAAAAGACTATTAAAGAATTAGAAGAAGAAAAAACAGCTTTTGAAAAAGCTAATCGTGAAGAAAAGGTATTAGAACTTGCAAGACAAAAGTCTATATTAGAAGCTTATTTACCTAAGCAATTATCTGAAGAAGAAATTAGAAATATTATTTCATCATTAAGTGATAAATCTATTCCTTCAGTAATGAAGCATTTTAAAGCTAATTATGCAGGACAAGTAGATAATAGCTTAGTATCTAAGATAGCAAAAGAATTCAATTAATGTATTAAGGGGTATTTATTATGGAGAGTATAACAATTAAGGCAACAGATGGATTATTATTACATTGCTTATACAAAAAGGCCGAAAAGCCAAGAGCTATTTGTCAAATAATGCATGGTATGTGTGAGCATAAAGAAAGATATATTGAATTGATTGAAGCTTTAGCTAATAATGGTATAACTACTATTATTTCAGATATGAGAGGTCATGGAGAAAGTATTAATCAAGATTATCAATTAGGTCAAGTAGGAGAAATTGATTTATTAGTTAGTGATCAATATCAAGTAACTACTTATTTAAAGAAACATAATCCCAATTTGCCTATGTATATATTTTCTCATTCAATGGGAACTCTAATATCTAGAGCTTATATTGAAAAACATGATGATGAAGTTGAAAGATTAATTTTATCTGGTACAGTATGTTATAATCCTGGAGTATGGATTGGCGTTATGGCTGCCAAATTAAAATCAATTGGTAAAGGAAAAAATAAATATTCTAAATTATTGTGGATGATGTCAAATAATGCATCATCAGATCCAAGCTTAGATTGGTTAAGTTATAGTAAAAAGAATGTTGAAAATTATACTAATGACCCTTTATGTGGTTTTAAATTTACTAATTTTAGTAATAAAGTGTTATTCCAATTGAATTATAATTTACATAAAAGAAAAAGATATGAAGTTAAAAATCCTACATTAAGAATATTATCTATTTCTGGTGTTGATGATAGAACAACAGGCGGAGAAAAAGGCTTAAGGGATACTATGAAGACTTTATTATTAATTGGATATCCTGATTTAAAATATATTACATATAAGGGTATGCGTCATGAAATCTTACAAGAAGATGATCATCAAGTTGTAATTGATGATATTTTGAAGTTTTTTGGCGAATAGAGTTTTCATTGAAAAATATATTCATTATGATAGAATACTAATGGTGATAGCATGATATTACAAAAGAATACTAGTCCTAGTTATAATCAAATTGAAGATAATTTAGAGACTATGACTAATGAAGAAAAAGAATTAATAAAAGAATATTTAAAAATTGAAAAATGTTATCGTTATGCCTTAAGAGAAATGTCAGCAAGGCTTGAGAATCTAGATGATAATTGTTCATTACATTTTGCACATAATCCAATTCACCATATTGAATCTAGAGTTAAAACTCCAGCTTCAATTATCGAAAAAATGAGAAGAAGAGGTTATCCTTTTAGTATCGATACATTACAAGATAAAGTATATGATATTGCCGGAATGAGAGTAATTTGTAATTATATTAATGATATTTATCAAATTATTACTTTAATGAAACAACAAAAGGATTTGAAAATCAGATTAAGCAAAGATTATATTTTACATCCAAAAGCAACAGGATATAGGTCACTACATATTGTTTTTGAGATGCAAATATATGTGGATAATAAACAAGTAATGGTTCCTATTGAAATTCAATTTAGAACTATTGCTATGGATATGTGGGCATCACTTGAACATGAACTTAGATATAAATCTAAAAAGAATGAATTTTCAGATGAAGATAAAGATAAGCTAAAGCTTTATTCTGATGAACTATATCAAATAGATAAGAATATGCAAAGAATGTACATTTCTAAGATTATAGAGGAAGAAGACAATGATTGATTATAAACAAAATTATTTAGATAATGTAGGTAAATACCGTAAGATGGGATTTGAAGTACCTACTATTGATATGATTAAAACAGAAGAAGATATTAATAAAATTAGAGAAGCTGGAGTTATAAACAATAAGGTTTTAGATGAAGTAGCTAAACATATTAAAGCTGGAATGTCTACTGAAGATATTAATACTATTGTTCACGAAACTACAATTAAGTTAGGTGGTATTCCTGCCCCACTTAATTATGAAGGTTTCCCTAAGAGTGTTTGTACATCTATTAATGATGCTGTATGTCATGGTATTCCTGATCCTACAGTAAAATTAAAAGATGGAGACATTATTAATGTTGATTGTACTACCATTTATAATGGTTATTATGCTGATGCTTCTCGTATGTTTTGTATAGGAAAATGTTCTGAAGAAGCCAAAGCTTTAGTAGATATAACAAAAGAATCTTTAGATTTAGCATTTAATGGTATTAAGCCATATTCTCATTTAAGAGATATTGGTTATATCATTGAGAAGTTTGTCAAATCTAAAGGCTATAGTGTAGTCCATGAAATTGGTGGTCATGGTGTAGGTATTGATTTCCATGAAGAACCATTTATTTATCATTATGGTAAAAAGGGTACAGGTATGATTTTATTCCCTGGTATGGTATTTACTATTGAACCAATGGTAAATCAAGGAAGTAGAAACGTATTTTTGGATTCTTCTAATGATTGGACTGTATATACTGATGATGGTTCATTATCAGCACAGTGGGAATATACTATTGTTGTAACAATGGACGGACTTGAAATTTTAGCTAATTAGGAGAAATATGGATTATACAATTGATAATAATATTATTTTAGCAATTAATATATTAAAAGATCATGGGTATGATGCTTATTTAGTAGGTGGCGCTGTTAGAGATTTAAT
>JAILGR010000075.1 GCA_024696565.1 Acholeplasmatales bacterium
TTTATTGCATAACGTGTGTAGTGATAAGCATCAGGATAACACTCTCTCATCAACTTTTCCCATTTCTTATTTTGAGGGAATAAACTAAGCCATCCTTTTCTCTTTTTTAATAATAAATCTTTATTTGGCTCTCCTGCATAATAAGCATCTTCACCTAAATATATTACTGCCGATTTAATATTATCTTTACTTGTAGCGTAAATTGATAAATCTCTATCTAATATGTCAGTTATATAAGGGTATGGCCACCCATTAAAAAGTTTTTCAACTTTTGAATAATCATCAATTTTATAAACCATATTACATACCTCCTACTTATTACTATATATATTTTATCATATTTCAGTTGAAATTAGCGGGATTGTTGTAAAAGCATAAAAAAAGACCATGCTTTTTGCATGATCTATTTCTTGTTATTTACTTGCTTTGTGCTAAGCATGAGCCGAGCTACCAAGAGAGACATTTCTGTATCTTTGTGAAGCTTTGAGCTTGTGCTTAAACAGCCGTATTTTAATTAGTCTTTAACGAATGGTAATAATGCCATATGACGAGCACGCTTAATAGCGATTGCTAACTTTCTTTGATACTTAGCAGATGTACCAGTTGCACGACGAGGTAAAATCTTGCCTCTATCAGTTACGAACTTCTTTAAAGTTTCTACATCTTTAAAATCAATGTGCTCAATTTTATTTTTTGTAAAATAGCATTCTTTCTTACGACCACGACGTTGACCATCACGATCATTTCTACGATTTTGTTGCATCATTAGTTCCTCCTTTAATTTAGAATGGTAAATCTTCATCTGCAATCTCTACATCAAAAGACTTTGGAGCTTCTTGTTGTTGTGGAGCTTGGTAAGATGGAGCTGGTCTTTGTTGACCATAGCTTGGGTTGTTATAGCCTTGGTATGGATTAGCTTGTGGTTGTTGGAAATTATTAGGTTGAGCTTGTGCATCTCTTGGTGTTAAGTTCTCAACTGCTTCAACAACTACTTCTGTAACATAATGCATTTGGTTATCTTGACCTTGATAGCTTCTTGTTTGGATTCTACCAGTAATAGCTAACATATTGCCTTTTTTAATATAGCGAGACATAAAATCTGCACTTTGGCTCCATGCTACACAGCTGACAAAATCAGCTTGTTTTTGTCCTTGTGAATCTCTAACTTGTCTATCAACAGCAAGAGTAAACATTAAGTTAGGCATACCATTTTGAGTATAACGGATTTCTGGATCCTTAGTAATTCTACCTGTTAATAATACTTTATTCATAGGTTATCCTTTCTAATTATTCGCCGTCTACAACAACGATAGAACGAATAATTTGTTCGCTATAACCAGCGATACGATTGAATTCATTAACAGCTTCCTTAGTAGCTTCAACTAACATCCATACATAATAACCCTTCTTATTATGTTCGATTTCGTAAGCTAACTCTCTAAAGCCCCATTCCTTTACCTCTAAAACATTTGAACCGTTGTTAGTAAAAATGTTTTTAGCTGCTTCAACCTCAGCTTTAATAGCTTCTGCATCTAAATTAGAGCGAAGAATGTACATAACTTCATACTTTTTCATTTTATTAACCTCCTTATGGACTTTTGGCCAAGCATAGTCGTTCTTGGCAAGGGCATTTCGCAATGCTTTTCTATTCTATCACAAAGGTTTATAAAATACAAGAAGAAAAAAAAGAAAACCTACGTAGTAGGTCTTCATCTATTATTGAACTATTGTTTCGTTTTCTTTTTCTTTATTTACATTTTTTTCTGTAATAAGTGCTTTTACAACACCATAAGTAGAAATAGTAAGAATAATAGCAGCGCATACAGCTAAAATAATTACTACCCAAAGATTTGGAATTTCAAGGCTTAATGTAAATGCTAATATAATAGTTGCAACTGTAAATAATGCTGCAAATAAGCATAAAACATCTCTCAAGAAGTTTACTTTAGGGCTATTAATGCATAATCCTAAAATAACAAAAACAAATCCAGGAACCAAGAATAACCAACCAATAACTGATACTCCTGTATAAGCAAATGCTGTCATTAAAGCACGGGTATTATTACCAGAATCTGCAGTAATAACTGCTGGTGATAAGTAATATGCGAACGCCATTACAACTACTACAATATAAGAAATACCAATAAACAATCTCTTCATATTTTCATCCTCCTTTATTAAAACTGTCCAAATTATAACACTTTTATACAGTTATTTCAACTATTTGAAGTTCTGGGGCACCTTTTCTATAAATTTTAAGTTTGATTACATCACCCTTATTAGCAAGATGTAATATAGATCCAATATCAGTTGTTTTAGTGATTTTTGTATCATTAATTTCAAGTATTACATCATTAGCTAAAATGCCTGCCTCATAGGCTAAAGAATCATAAACAACAGATAAAACAACTGTATATGCAATATCTTCTTCCCCAAGAGGTAAATAATCTTTTACTGCTAAATAATTATCCCCACCAACCATACTATTTACTGTAGTTACTGTAATACCTAAAATAGGTCTTACAATCTCGCCTTTAGCATTTTCAATATCAGTAATACATTTCTTTACAATATAGTTAGATATTGCATAGCCTTCACCTTCTACAGGTATTTGACCATCTTCTGTATTAGTCCAAACCATACCAGAATTACAAATACCTAAAAGCTTACCATTAATATTGAATAATCCACCACCAGAATTACCGGGATTTAATGCACAATCAGTAGTAATTCTTTCAGTTGTATATCTTGATACTATTCCAGCTGTTACACTATTATAGTTTTCAATATCTAGTGGACAACCTATCGCAATAACAGTTTGACCAACAGTAGGGATATCTTCTAATTCTTCATCGAAGATATTTAATGGTTTAAATTCTCTTTTTTCACCATATATATCAGTATCAAATGTTAATACAGCAATATCATTTGTAGAATCAGAACCAACTAGTGTTGCTTGATAGTAAGTTTTATCACCATCAAAAATCTTAAATTCTGTTTGGCCTTTAATTACGTGTTGGTTTGTTACTACATAATAAATACTACCAACTTTTTTATAAATTACACCTGATCCTGTACTAATAGTTTTTTCTGATTTAGTATATACACCAACACATGATTTAGAAGCTTCTTTATATACATCTGTAATGGAATTATGAATTTGCATAGCTTCTATTTCTTCACCATCAACAACTACAACATTAGTAATTGTTTTTTGTCTAATTCCTAAATTACATGATGTAAGAAACAAAGGCATTATCAAAAATGGCAATAACAATAATTTTTTTCTCATATTTTAAACAACCTTTCCGCATTTGATTCTGTTTCATCTTCTACTATAGAAATAGGGATTCCTTTTAATTTAGCCATTTCCTCTAATACATATTTAACATATGCTGATTCATTTCTTTTACCTCTAAAAGGAGTAGGAGCTAAATATGGACAATCCGTTTCAATCAATAATCTATCTAATGGAGTATTAATGCAAACCTCCTTAGGCTCTTTAGCATTTTTAAATGTTAAAGGTCCACCTAAAGATATATAAAAACCTAATTTTACATATTCTTTAGCTAATTCTTTAGAACCAGAATAGCAATGCATTACACCCTTTAATTTACCATTATAACTTTTAATAATATCAAAAGTATCTTGTTGGGCATCTCTTGAATGAACAATAATAGGTAGATCATTTTCTATTGCGTATTCACATTGTAATCTAAATAACTTTTTTTGTTCTTCTTTATATGTAATATCCCAATGATAATCAAGGCCACATTCACCAACAGCATATATTTTATTTTCTTTAGCAAATCTTTTAAACTCTTCAAATTCTTCTAAATAATTAGAATTTGCCTCACTAGGATGTAATCCAGCTGTTGGGAAAAAGATATTATATTTTTTAGCTAATTCTTGAGCTTTTAAATTAGTTTCTTTTGAAAAACCTACTAATATAATTTTTTTTACATTAGCTTCAATAGCTCTTTTTATACATAAATCTCTATCTAAATCAAATTCTTCATCAAATAAATGACTATGTGTATCAATCATATAAATCACTCCATGCAAAAAAGATTATACCACATATAATTAGTTTTTTAAAAAAGAAAAAGCGAGAAACTCGCTTATTCTAATGCATTTACCATATCAGCACAAAAGCTATAAATATAATTTTTTGCCTCACTACCATATTTTGCAATTAAATTAACTATGGCAGAACCTACTATTGCCCCATCAGAAATATCTGCCATTTCTTTAGCTTTAGCTGGATTTGATATGCCAAAACCAATAGCTACTTTAGTAGTTGTATGTTTTCTTATT
>JAILGR010000117.1 GCA_024696565.1 Acholeplasmatales bacterium
AAAGCTTGTCTAATTTTATTAATTTGATTATCAGTTAAATTAAATCTTTGTTTAAGTAATATATCTGGATATAGATTTAAAATAAATAAATAATTTACACCCATCTTGGATAAATTTTGACAAACCTTATCAGAAACTCCACATGATGTTAGGGCAAAAATGTTATATAAGGTAGGTAAATTCTTTTTCAAATTAATAATTTCTTCGTATACTTCTTCTTTTTTTATTCCTGTAATTTCAAAGAAGTTTTGAAATCCAATATTTTCAATATTAGCTAAATCAATACCTGATAAAATAATATTATTAATTATTGCCGAAGATATCTTTTTATCAGTTAGATTAAACAAAAAATATTTATCCATAAGTCCTCCTTAATGACAATCACATTCATCTTCCATTAAAGATAAATCAAGATTTTTTGTATTAAACCCTTCTAACTCTCCATCAATAAACTTCAATACTGCATCTTCTGTAGAACCATTAAGTCCCATATATACCCTAATACCTGATTCCATAAGTCCCATTATGGCAGGCTTTCCCATATGTCCTGCAATAACTACTTCAACTTTTAGTTTTTTCATTAAATTAACCATATAGGTATGACCAGATCCTGAAGTAGGTATATTCATCTTCCCCCTAATCTCTTCGTTTTCAACTATATAGATCATAAAGTATGGTGAATGACCGAAGTGTGGGTTTATCTTTCCTCTATCGTATGGTACTGCAATTTTCATAATACCCCTTTCCTTTAGACAAATTTATCTAAAATACATATTAATTTTTTAATACAACAATCGTCCTATTACCTATATTCTACCAAAAAACACATAAAAAAGAAACTATAAAGAAAAAATACAGCCAAAGCTGTATTATTCTTTACTTCTTGTATTATCACTAAACCATCTTCTTTAAGACGATAACATTTTTACCATTAATTCTATCGTAAGTATATTCATCTACTAAATTCCTAACAATTAAAATACCAAGTCCACCTTCTTTTAATTCTTTATTATAAGAAACTGGTTTTCTTTCTTCATCAAATGGATTAAATTCAATACCATGATCTACAATAGTTAAAACATATTCTTTAGTTTCTAAATTATAGAATTGTCTAACATATAAATCTCCATTATTATCTTTATAAGCATATTTAACAATATTAGAAAATAATTCATCACCTACTACTGATAATTGATTAACAAACTTAGAATCAAGTTTATTTTTAGTACCAAAATCTCTTAAGAAATCTAAGAGTTCTAATACTGATTCTTTAGTGGCAGTTGTATTCATCTGTTCAAAGACTGATTCTTCTCCTTGATATTTTAATGTTAAATATGTAATATCATCACTTTGAGTTTCTCCATTAACAAATGTTTGAATATACTCTTTTAATTCTTTATGAAGCTCAATTAAACATGAAAAATGATTATTATTATAAAAATCTAAAAGTCTACTCTCCCCAAAGAATTCTCCTAAATCATTTCTAGCTTCTGTTATACCATCAGTATATAAAGTGATTAAATCACCTTTTTTAAGAGTAATTACTTCATCTTTTAATGGAATATTTTTTAATGCTCCTAAAACAAAACCAGATTTACAATTTAAGTAATGATAATCATTATCTTTACCAATAAGTGGTTTATTATGACCAGCATTAGCATAATTAAATTCACCAGTTCTAAGATTTAAAATACCCAAAAATGCAGTAACAAACATTGATTGGTCATTACCTTCAATTAATTGATTATTGACATCTTGTAAAATTAAAGATGGCTTTTTATCTACACTAATATAATTCTTAAAACAAGTGATAGTTTTCATCATAAACATCGCAGCCGGTATTCCCTTACCTGATACATCACCAATTACTACCGCAACGTGATCCTCATCTAACTTAATATAGTCATAGAAATCCCCACCAACTTCCGCCGCAGCCTTAAGTTCAGCTTGAATTTCTACATCATTACCCATAACAAATTCCTTAGGTAGGGTATGAATTTGGATTTCTTTTGCGACATCTAGTTCGGTTCTTGTTTTTTGATGAACGCTATTAACTTTAATTTCATCTACTAATAATCTATATGTTCTTTTATTTAAAGCATTAGATACAAAAAATAAAATAGTAATTAAAGATACTCTAGATAAATAATAGAAAAAGAATACTGATACATATCTATTAATACCATAATCAACTTTTAGCTTATGTAGGTACTCTAATCTACCAGCTGGTGAATCAAAGAATGTTTCACTAAATCTAAAATTATGGATTAAATTAGTTTTTTCATCTAATTCACCCATAAGTAAATTAGGATCATATTCACCTAAAAACATCCCAGCATATATACAAAGTAACATCGCTACAACAACGATACCAAACATAATTCTTCCAACTTTAGGGTTGTAGTAATGATTAGTAAGCACTATTATAAGCGCCCATCCTATCATTAAATGCTTAGGCATTACAATATTTAAAATAATCATAACTAATAAAAATGAAGATAATACGAAATACTTAAATCCACTTTTTCTTATGTACTTAGTTCTTATTAAAAATATAGGTGACAATAAAATAATTAATGAAGATGGAATAGTAATATTTGTAAGTAATAATGTTTCATCTGTTACAACAAACCATCTCATTATATAACCTAACCAAATTAAGGCTAAAACAATTGCGGAAAAGACAAGGGCATATGCCATATTTTTGTTAGCATTATATTCATTTTCAAAATAGGCTTTTTTGTAATCATCCATTTCTTTTTCCATATTCTATACCTCAATATTTAGGTCATCTACAATATTTAATAAATGTAATAATCGATCCTTACAACCATTTAATCTTACTTTATTATCTTTATCATTAATTAATGTCCACCAAACCATATGAATATAGCTTAATAAGGCAATCTTTTGATATATAGTTTTATCATTTCTTTGATAATATGTCATAACTATATCATCATATAATTTATGACATAAAGGAGTATCAACCCCTAAAAACTTCATACAGTTACCAGGATCATCTTCTTCAAAAGCTACATATGTACATCTTATAGCGGCAAGCTCAAAGATAGGATTACCTCTTGATAATGTATCCATATCGATTAATAATAAATCTTCACCCTGAACCATTATATTTTTAAAATGACAATCCCCATGAACAAATGTCATAGAATCTTTAATACCCTTAACTAATTCTTTAGCCTTATCATAGAAATAATAATCATCATTTAAACATAAATATTCTTTAATATAATCTAATTTTTTTAAATAGAATTCTTTCATATCAGGTAATGTTTTATCATTAGAATCTGTAGTATTAATCTTCTTTAAT
>JAILGR010000126.1 GCA_024696565.1 Acholeplasmatales bacterium
TAAATATAGCAAGAGATTAGAACTATATTTAGTTTTAGGTTATGCTGTATCTTATGCTAAATATACATTACTAGTTGAAACTATTAAAGAAATATTAAAACCATTAAATGCTAATTTAGTTATTGATATTGGATATATGGATTCAACTTTAACTGAAGAAGAAACTTTAGAATATTTAGAAGCTATTTTAAATACATTTAATTCAGAATCAGCTAGATTTAAAAGCTTAAATGTAGCTGATGCTATAGTAAATGAAAATGAAATTACTTTTAATGTGGCTTGTGATTCTTTAGGTTTAGATGAATTAGCATATCCACTTGAAAAAGCTTTTGCTGATTATGGCTTTAATATTAAAGTTATGATTGTTAAAGATGAAAAGAAGAGTATCGAAAGAGATATTAAGAAATTAGATAATGAAATAGAAGAAGCTTTAGAAAAACAAAGACAAGAAGCCTTAATGGCTAAAAAGTTTAATAAAGAAGTTAGAGAACAAAAAAGAAATTATAAATCAGCTATGCCTGATGTTATAACTTCTATTAAAAATATCCCTGTAACTCAAATGGCATTAGCTGAATATGTTCATCAATATGGTGAGGCTACATTTAGAATTAAAGGCTATATTTTTGATAAAGAAATTAAAGAATTCCCTGGTAAAAAGAATTCCTTAATGTTATTAAAGGTTACAGATGAAACTGATTCTATTGTGCTTCAAAAATGGTTAAGAGGAGATAAAGAAAAAGAAATATATGAAAAGGGTATGGATATCAATGTTGAAATTGATGCTTATGGTCTTGCCGTATATGATACTTATTCTAAGAGATTAATCATTGATGCTAAAGAAATTAATGTTTGTGGTCTTCATACTGAAAAAGAAGTAAAAGATAATGCTTTAGAAAAGAGAGTTGAGCTTCATTGCCATACTAAGATGTCTACTATGGATGCCCTAACTGATGCTACAGACTATATTAAAGAAGTAGTAAAGTGGGGATGGAAAGCTATGGCATTTACTGACCATAATGGTGTATATGCTATTCCCGATATTGCCCATGCTTTAGCTAAGATTCCTGATTTTAAGCCTATTTATGGTACTGAATTATCTTATATTGAAGATGATAAATACTTTATAACTTTTAATGAGAAAGATATTAATTTAAGGGATGCTGTATATGTTGTATTCGATATTGAAACAACAGGTTTATCCCAAACTTACGATAAGATTATTGAAATTGCCGCCCATAAGGTATATCAAGGTGGTATCATTTCAAGTTATGAAGTATTTGTAAATCCTTTATGTCATATTCCTGAAAAAATTACTGAATTAACAAGTATTACAGATGAAATGGTAGCTGATGCTAAAACTATTGATGAAGTATTACCAGAATTTTTAGATTTCTGTAAGGATGCTATTTTAGTTGCCCATAATGCTATGTTTGACGTTGGTATGATTTATAGGGATATGAAATTATTAGGATATCAAAAGATTGATTTCCCTGTAATTGATACCTTAAATTTATTCCGTGCAGGTTATTATAATGAAGTTAAGACTTTTGGTTTAAAAGCTTTATGTAAATATTTTAAGGTTAAACAAGAACATCATCATAGAGCGATTGATGATACAAGAGTTACAGCTTTATGTTTCTTACAAATGTTACAAGATTTATATAGTAAGAAGATTGAAAATTATAAAGATATAAATTCTTTAATTGATCCTAATGTTCATTTTAAGCATTTAATTCCATATCATATTACCTTACTTGCTAAAAACCCAGTAGGTTATAAAAATATGTTTAAGGTATTATCCGATTCTATGACCTATCATATGTATGATGGAGATGCAAGATGCTTAAAGAGTATCTTAGATAAGTATAGAGAGGGAATATTAGTTGGTTCATCTTGTGTAAATGGTGATGTATTTGAAAATGCATTAAATAGAAGTCAATTAGAACTAGAAGAATCAATTTCTTATTATGATTATATTGAAGTACAACCACCTCTAGCTTATAAACAATTATTTGTGGAAATGCCAGATGGTGAAAAAAGAGTACAAGAAATTATTCAAAGGATTATTTCAACAGCCAAGAAAATGGGCAAGATTGTAGTTGCTACAAGTGATTGCCACTATTTAAGACCAAAGCTAAAAAAATATAGAGATATTTTAATTGACTGTCCACAAATTGGTGGTGGAACACATCCATTAAGCTATGCCCTAAAGAAGGATTCTACTCCAGATATGCATTTAAGAACTACAGAAGAAATGTTATCTGAATTTAGCTTCTTAGATCCTGATTTAGCTTATGAGATTGTTGTAACCAATACAAATTTAATTGCGGATTCTATTGAAATGTTTAGTGCTTTCAAGCCTGATATGTTTGCGCCAAGAGATGATGAATTTAAGGATAACTTCTTACATATTGAATCGATTGAAAAGGAAACAAGAAGAATTGTAG
>JAILGR010000143.1 GCA_024696565.1 Acholeplasmatales bacterium
TTGAATCAATGAGTATTGATACTTGGGGTGTTGATTATGTTTTATTATCTAAGGATAAGGTTATAAAGCCTTGTTATGCATATAGAGATACAAGAACAAAGAAAGTTATTCCTTTAGTTCATGATATTATTCCATTTGATAGACTATATAGTATTACAGGATCACAATTCCAAGAATTTAATACTATTTATCAATTCTATCATGATAAAAGAAGTGGAAGATTAGATAAGGCGGATTCTTATTTACATATTCCAGAATATTTGATTTATAGATTAACTGGAGTTAAGGTACATGAATATACAAATGCCTCAACTACAGGTATGTTAGACGGGAAAACAAATTTCTTTTCACAAGAAATAATAGATAGATTGGGTTTTAAAAGAAGCCTATTTACTAAGCTTGAGAAGCCAGGTTATGTTGTTGGTAATTTTATACCTACAGTAGAATCTAGAGTAAGAGGTAATATGAAGGTTATATTATGTCCTACTCATGATACAGCTTCAGCAGTTGAAGGTATTCCTATGGATAATAATTGTCCATATATATCTTCTGGAACATGGAGCTTATTTGGGGTAAAGGTTGATCACGTTATTAATTCTAAAGAAGCTAGAATAGCTAATTATTCTAATGAATATGGTCCTAATTATATTAGATTCCAAAAGAATATTATGGGTCTTTGGATTATTCAAGGATTAGCTAAGCAAATGAATCTAGCATTTGATGAAATGGTTTCTTTAGCAAGAAGTAGTATTTATGAAGAAATATTTGATGTTAATGATTCTTGTTTCTTATCTAGTTTAGATATGAAAAATGAAATCATTAATTGGTTTAAGAGAAATAATTTACCATATCCTAAATCAGATAAGGATATTATAAATGCAACATATAGAAGTCTTGCTTATTCATATAAAGTAGCATTAGAAGAATTAGAAAAAATAACAAATAAAAAATATGATTCTTTATACATTGTTGGTGGTGGAGCAAAGAATCAATATTTAAATGAACTTACAAAAAAATATGCAAATACAAATGTAATTGCCTTACCTATAGAGGCAACCGCAATTGGTAATTTGTTAACACAAATGAGGAAATAATATGAGAGAAGAAGTTAAAAATATATATAAGAAATATGGAATAGATGTAGATTTAGCACTAAAGAGATTACATGATACTAAAATTAGCTTACATTGTTGGCAATTAGATGATGTAATGGGCTTTGAAAATCAAGATCAATTAACTGGCGGTATCCAAACTACTGGTAATTATCCTGGTAGAGCTAGAAATTTTAGTGAATTAACAAAGGATTTAGATTTTGCTTTAAAGTATATCCCTGGTTCTAAAAAAATCAATTTACATGCAAATTATCAAGTATTAGATATAGTTGATAGAAAAGATGTTACTATTCATCAATTTAAACCATGGGTAGATTTTGCTAAAGAAAGAGGTCTTGGTTTAGACTTCAATCCGACAATCTTCTCAAGTCCAATGTTAAAGGATAATATGTCATTATCAAGCCCTATTGATGAGGTTAGAGAATATTGGATTACTCATTGTATTAATTCTTTAAAGATTACTGAATATTTTGGTAAAGAATTAGGACAAAAGGCATTATGTAATATTTGGATTCCTGATGGTTTAAAGGATGTACCTGCAAATAGAATGACTCCAAGAGAAAGATTAAAAGATTCTCTAGATAAGATTTTAAGTGGGTATAAATATGATAAAAAATATATGGATGTGTCTGTAGAATCTAAGGTATTTGGGATTGGTATGGAATGATATACTACTGGTAGTCATGAATTCTATATGAATTATGCAATTAAAAATGATATCTTATGCCTATTAGATACAGGACATTTCCATCCAACTGAAAATGTTGCTGATAAGATTTCTTCCATGTTACTATTTAATGATAGACTTGCATTCCATGTATCAAGACCTGTTAGATGGGATTCAGATCATGTATTAAAATTAAATGATGACTTACAAGATGTTGCAGATGAATTAGTAAAATGTAATGGCTTAGATAGAAGCTACATTGGTCTTGATTATTTTGATGCATCTATCAATAGAGTTGCAGCATTAATAATTGGTGCAAGAAATATGGAAAAAGCATTATTAAAGGCACTTCTTACACCATGGGATTTATTGACAAAATATCAAGATATTCTAGATCATACAAGGGTACTTGCCTTACAAGAAGAATTAAAGACATTACCTTGGGGTGAGGTATGGGATGAATACTGTTTAAGAGAGGGTGCATCATTAGAATCTGAATGGTTTAAAGATGTAATCGAATATGAAAATACAGTATTAAAGAAAAGAGGTTAATTTATTATGGTAATTAATGAAGTTACACAAATATTAGACTTATTATATAAGCATGGTTGGGATGAGCGCAATGGAGGTAATTTATCATATATTTTAACTTTAGATGAAGTGAAAGAAATTGCTAATCCAGATACTATTTTAAGAAAGTTTAATTATGATTT
>JAILGR010000158.1 GCA_024696565.1 Acholeplasmatales bacterium
TTATTTTATTCTTAAGAGATTTATTATTATTTAAAAATAATGCTATCTTAGAAGATAAAATAATGTTTAAAAATGAAGAATTTATTAATTTAGCTAAATTAGTTCATAAATCAGTAATATATCATTGGTTAGATATCTTAAATGATGCATCTAATCAAATGAAATTTTCAACTCAAAAAAGAGCATTTTTAGAGCTTGCAATATTAAAAATGAATGATAATGAACAAAACGATATGGCAAGCATTTTATCTAAGATAGATTCTTTAGAAAAGACAGTTGAATTATTGTCGAAAAATAAGAATTTAAGTACTGATTTTATAGAAGAAAAGCCAAAAATTTTTAATACAAATAATACTTTAGATATTAATGAACAAATAATGCAAAATATGCCAAAAACCTCAAATTTTGTCGCAAATGCAACAAAAAATGAAGAATTTAGCATAAAAGAGACGCCAAAAGATGTTGCAACTGCAACAAATGATGATGTTAAAGAAGTTACTATTAAAGAGGTTGAAAATATCTTAAATAACGCATCTAAATCTAAGCGTGAAGAGATAAATAAAATGTGGAATTTTATTAAGGATAAATACTCAAATTTAGTGGCAGTACAAATCCTTGTAAATGGTAAAATTGTTGCATGTAGTGATGACTCTTTTGTAGTTGAATTAAGAGATGCAGGATTCTGTAATCGTGTAATGCAATATGAAAATTATATAAAAATTATTGAAATTTTTAATGAATTTGGCTTAAATATAAAAGACTATATATGCTTACCTCAAAATGTATGGAAGCAAATTGCTTTAGATTATAAGAGTAAATATAATAGTCAAACAAATCCTAAGCCTACCTTAGAAGAATTTAAAACTGGTGTAAAAAGAAGAATTACACCAAAGGCCATGGTTTTAGATGACGATAATAAGTTTGTAAATGATGCTTTAGAATTTTTTGAAAAAGATGAATTAAAAATAGTGGAGGAATAAGAAAATGAATCAACAACAAATGATGAGACTAAAGAAAATGCAAAAACAAATGATGGAGGCTCAAGAAAAACTTGAATCTAGCGAATTTGTTGGTACTGCAGGTGGTGTAGTTTCAGTTACAGTAAAAGGAAATCATGAAGTAGTAAAGGTTTCTATTGACAAAGAGGCTATTGAAGATGATTTAGAAATGGTTGAAGATATGTTATGTCTTGCATTAAATGATGCTAATAAGAAAATTGAAGCTGAAAGTCAAAAGTTACTTGGTGGCTTCGGTGGATTAGGTCTTGGCTTTTAATGAATAATTACCCTAAAGCTT
This sequence comes from Acholeplasmatales bacterium, assembly GCA_024696565.1. Lineage (GTDB taxonomy): Bacteria > Bacillota_I > Bacilli_A > Acholeplasmatales > Anaeroplasmataceae > Anaeroplasma. The sequence continues at coordinate 1,297 of JAILGR010000158.1, forward strand.
TAGAAGATTTAATTGAATGCTTTTCTAAATTACCATCAGTAGGTAAAAAAACAGCTGAAAGATATGCCTTATATGCTTTATTTTCATTTGATGAATCAGATATTATAGATTTTAAAAATGCTCTAGATAGTGTCAAAACTGATATTCATATTTGTTCTTCTTGTGGAAATATTACTGAAAGTAATATCTGTAATATTTGTCAAAATAAAGAAAGAAATCATCGACAAATATTAGTTTTAGAATCTGTTAAAGACTTAATTACTTTTGAAAAAGTTAATGAATATAAAGGAATTTATCATATTTTAAATGGAGCTATTAGTTTTTCTAAAGGAATTGGTATTGATGATTTAAATATTGATTCTTTAACTAAGAAGGTAAAAGATGGTTTGGTTGATGAAATAATTTTGGCAACAAATGCAACATTAGAAGGCGAAACAACCGCTAGATATCTATATGAATTATATAGAGATTACAATATAAAAATCACAAGAATCGCCCATGGATTACCAGTTGGTGGTGATTTATCCTATGCTGATGAAATGACTATTTTAAAGGCATTTGAAGGAAGAAGGGAATATTAATGGATTTAACCTTTTATAGTATTGATAGTAATAACGATAAAGTGATTTATCATACATCATATATAAAAAGCGAAAATACCATTATTTTTGATGATAAAAGTGTTTCAAATACTAAAATTTATTTAACAATAGATGATGATAAGGTTAAATTTGTAAGAAAAGGTAATGTTCTTATGAATGTTTTATTAGAATATAATAAAAATACCTTTTGTCATTATGAAAATGAAATAGGATTATCTTTTGATTTTATAGTAAAAACTACTAATTTATCTATAACAAATAAGAGGATTGAAATGGAGTATGACTTATTTTTGGAAAATGATAAGATTTCTAGCCATAAAATAACAATATTATTCCATTAAAACACTTGAAAAAGATATTCTTTTTAAGTAAAATATAGTAGCATTTCATTTTTTGGAGGAAATTTTATGGAAAATGTTCAACAAATGTCATTATTAGAAGTTGCCCTAAAGATTATGGAAGAAAAGGGTTGTGTTGTAAACATTTATGATTTAATCAAAGAGGTTTTAGAAGCTAAAGGATTAGATGATCCAGATAATAATTATGCTTCTACATTATATACAGATATCACTACAAGCTCTAAGTTTGTATTCATGGGTGAGGATAATTGGGATTTAAAGAGCCGTCAATCATTAGATGAATTTGATAAAGATGGTGCTTCATTCAATCCTAAGGGAGCTCTTGACGATGAAGAAGATACAATCGATACTAAGAGTCACTATGATGATGAAGATGAAGATGATGAAGAATCTGAGTATGATGATCTTGAAGATGAGAACTTAGATGAAGATAGAGATGAAGATGAAGACGAAGATGAGAACGATGAAGAAGAGTCTGAATACGACGATCTTGAGTATGAAGATGAAGAATTAGAAGATGAAGCTGATTACGATGACTCTCTAGATGAAGACAAATACAACAAGATTATGGATGATTATGAGGATTTATACGAAAATTAATCAGTTTTCGTCTACAATTTCACATAAATTACATATAGAAATTTCACAATTTTTAGTGTACAATATAAGTGTGTTAAGAGGGAAAAGCCTTTTAATAGTGAACGCTTTTTTCATAAAACACACTCATTCTCCCAATTTATGATAAAGAACAACCCCTTGGTTGTTCTTTATTGTTTTATTATGGAATTATATGATAAAATAAAGTAAGTGAGGTGTTCATATGTTTAAAATTGGATATGTAGAAGATGAAAAAAATCTATCTAGTTTAGTAGAAAAATATTTAAGTAATGAAGGATATCAAGTAGATGTATATAATACTGGTGAAGAAGCTAATAATCATGTTAATGATGAATATTCATTATGGATATTAGATATTATGCTTCCTGGTATAGTATCTGGATATGATTTAATTAAGAATATTAGAAAAAATAAACCTAATCTTCCAATTATTTTCACATCAGCTAGAGATCAAGATATTGATAAAATTATGGGTCTTGAGCTTGGCGGTGATGATTATTTAGCTAAACCTTATTCTATTAGAGAATTAGTACTTAGAGTTAAAAATTTATTGAATAGAAGCTATGGTAATAAAGTGAATAAAGAGACTAACACAGAAGAATTTAATGGCTATGTCATAGATTTTGACAAAAGAATTGTTACAGAAAATGGTGTTAATATTAATTTAACTAGTAAAGAGTATGATTTATTATTATTCTTATTACAAAATAAATCTAAAGCTTTTTCTAGAGATCAAATTCTAGATAATGTTTGGGGTACAGATTATTTTGGATCTGATAGAGTAGTTGATGATTTAATGAGAAGACTAAGACAAAAGATGCCAAATTTATCTGTTGAAACAATTTATGGATTTGGATATCGTTTATTAGTATGAAAAAATTTAGTATATCAATTCAATTACTAATATTAGTATTTTCACTATTATTATTAACTTCTGCCATCTTTATATTATTAACATATGCGGCACTTTATTCATCTGCTGAACAACAAGTATATAATAGACTTGAGGCTGCCACTTCTATGACTCCATTTGAAATAAATGAATCTAATGAAGATCGTTTTGATATGAAAATCTATTTTGTAAATAAAAAAATGGGTGTTACTAGTTATGAACGTATAGGAGATTATTTAACTGAAGAAGAATTCCAAACCCTTTATAATGATGTTTTAGTAGAACAAATAAATGGTTCAAAAAATGATTGGCGAAGAGATGATTCAGTTGTTGGTAGATATACTACAAGTAGTGGTGAATCAATTTATTATTATTTAAGAATTCAAATGAATTCAGATTTTACTTTTGCGTTTACCAATACTGATTTTGTAAACACATCTATTCAATCAACATTCTTTATGATTTTTGCATCATTTTTAGGTATTTTATTCTTAGCAGTTGCTGTAATTTATGTTTGGTCAACTAGTATTACAAAAAGACTTAAGAGAATTCAAAATCATATAATTGATTTACCAAAGAATAAATATGAAAAAGCCTATTCTGATTATTCATTAGATGAAATAGGTGAATTAAGTAGATCAGTTGAAAATATGAGAATTGAAATAGGTAATTATGAAAAAACTAAACAAGATATGTTACAAAATCTAAGTCATGATTTTAAAACTCCTATTGCTGTTATAAAATCTTATGCTGAGGCATATCAAGATGGAATGGTTGGACCTGAGGCTTTAAATGTTATTATTGAACAATCAGAATTATTAAAAAAGAAAGTAAATAGATTATTACAATATAATTCGCTAGAATATTTAACAAAAGATAAGCCTTTTGAAGATATAAATATGACTGAACTTGTTCGTACTTGTGTTCAAAATTATAAATTTCAAACAGACATTAGTTTTGATTTAGATTTAGAAGAAAATATTTGTTTTTCTGGTTATTTAGAAAATTGGACTACTGTTGTAGATAATATTATAGATAACGCGAAACGTTATGCAAAAAGTGTTATTAAAATTGTATTAAGAGAAAATAGACTTAGAATATATAATGATGGTGATCCTATTGATGAACAATTTATTAATAGTGTATTTAAGCCATATGAAAAAGGATCTAAAGGTCAATTTGGTCTTGGAATGTCTATTGTAAAAAAGACTGTTGATTTCTTTGGTATGTATATGTCTGTTAAAAATGAAGAATATGGAGGAGTTTCCTTCATTATTGAAAAAAAGTAAAAAATAAACTATAATTAACTCATCTTGGAGGCATTATGGACGATTTTGTAAAATTAACTGTAGAAGATTTAGACGCATTTTGTGTAGAAATTGATTTAATGAGCAATTTTTTCAAAATGTTAGCTGATAATACTAGATTAAAAATATTATTATTTTTAGGCGATGAAGAAGTATGTGTTAATGATATAGCATTAGGTATTCATATGACAAAATCAGCAGTATCTCATCAGCTTGCCTTACTTAGAAGCGCAAGATTAATTAAGAATCGTAAGGTTGGAAAAGAAGTATATTATTCTTTATCTGATGACCATGTAAAGCAATTAATAAGTGCTGCCTTTGAGCATGTAAACGAAAAATAAACCACAGTTATGTGGTTTTATTTGTCTAGGAGGGCTTTATGTATACTAAGCTAGAAAGAAAAAAGGTATTTAGAGATCCATTGTATGGATATATTGATGTAGAATATAAAATCATCAGCGATTTAATTGATTCAAGAGAAGTTCAAAGACTTAGAAGAATTAGACAATTAGCTGGTGTTTCTATGGTTTTTCAGACTGCTGAACACTCTAGATTTACTCATTCACTTGGTGCTTATCAAATGGCTAATTTAGTTATAAGAGAAGTAATGGGAATGGAAGAAGTTTCAGAATATGAAAAATTATTATTTTTAATATCAGCGTTGCTTCATGATGTAGGACATGGTCCATATAGTCATGCTTTTGAAAAAGTATTAGATTGCACTCATGAAGACATGACTGTAAAGATTATTTTAAATAAAGATACTGATGTTAATAAAATATTATCTAAATATGATAATTTAGCTTTAGATGTAGCATCAGTAATTGCCCATGATAATAAATACCCTTTAATTGAATCTTTAGTATCAAGCCAACTAGATGTTGATAGAATGGATTATTTATCTAGGGATGCCTATTTTACAGGTGCTATTTATGGTCAAATTGATTACCATCGTATTTTAAGAAGTATGAAGGTTATAGATAATAAAGTTTATGTTAAATCCTCAGGTGTTAATGCAATTGAAGCATACTTAATGAGTAGATATCATATGTATTTTCAAGTATATTATCATCCTGTTGCTAGAGCGTATGAATCTATATTAGAATCTATTTTCTTAAGAATTAAAGATTTACATCAACAAAATGTTAGAATAGACGCTTCTATTCAATCATTTTTAAAAGTAATGGAAGATTCAAATGATATTGAAGCTTATATTGATTTAGATGATTCTAACGTTAATGGTTTTATTAAACAATTAACTTGGTCAAGTGATGAAGTATTGAATAAACTTGCTACATCATTTGAAAAAAGACATTTATTTAATTTCATTGAATTATTAAATGAACCAGACGAAAAAGAAATTAATGATTTAAAGAATAAATATCAAAATATGGAATTTGGTAAATATTATTATAAAGAAGTTACTGTTTCTGGTGTTGCTTATATGAAAAGTAAAAAATCAGATATTAATGACATTAAAGTATTATTACCAAATGGCAATATTAAATCATTAGACCAATATTCATCAATTGTTAAAGCATTAAGATCTTCATCTTATAAAGAAATTGGTAGAATATTCTATTTTGAGGATTAATTATGGATGTTATTGTAGTAGAGGGCTATCATGATGAATCTAAAATAAAAAGCGTTTATAAGAACGCTTTTTGTGTGGTTACAAATGGTAGTGAAATAAGTAAAGAAACAATCGATTTAATTAAAGAATTATCAAAGAAAAATCGTATTATTATTTTTACTGATCCAGATTATCCTGGTGAAAGAATTAGATCAATAATTGAAAAAGAAGTTAAAAATGTTTCACATGCCTTTTTAAATAAAAAAGATTGTATATCTAAAAATAATAAAAAGGTTGGTATTGAACATGCTTCAAAAGAAGCTATTATTAAAGCATTATCTAAAATTTATAATGAAGATGAAATTAAAAATAATATAACTAATCAAGATTTATTTAGTTTAGGATTAAATGGTAGTTTAAATAGTCATATTTTAAGAGAAAAAATATCTGATAAATTAAAT
>JAILGR010000201.1 GCA_024696565.1 Acholeplasmatales bacterium
TATAATTTTTCGACCATTTTACTGGTTAGACCGAAACTAAATAATCTAATAAAAACCTGCTCAGAAGCTAAATTAGTTTTTAATGTTTCATATAATGTATCTATTTTAGTCTTATTCATACCAGATACAGCTTTTAATGAATCCTTATCCTCTAATATAATATTGATACATTCAACACCTAATGTTTCTACTATATTAGTAGCTAATTTAACTCCTATACCATAAAACTTATCACTAGATAAATAATGAATTAAGCCTTCTTTAGAGAAGGCATTACTTTTTTGATATGATTCTACAAAGAATTGTAAGCCATATTTTGGATGTTCTTTAAAATTACCAATAAAATCATAGTTTAGTCCATCTTCTAAATGAGGAAAAGAACCCACAATAACTACAGTGTCTAAATCTTCTTTTGTAAGCTCACAAACCTTATACATCGAGTCTTGGCTTTCATATATGTAATTAGAAATATAACCTGTAATTACTTTTCTATCTTCCATTAGTATTTTCTTCTTTCCTTACCAAAATATACTTCATCAATTATCGCACCACCAAGACAAACCTCACCATCATATAATACAACGGCCTGACCTGGAGTTACAGCTCTAACCCCTTGTGGGTAAAAAACTTGAATACGATCATCATCTAAAAATTTAATAGTTACATCATTATCCTCTTGACGATATCTAAATTTAGCCTGATAAGTTTTACCCTCTTGTGGTTTATCACAAATCCAATTTGAAGATGAGGCAATACAATTATCAGATATTAAATATTTAAAATCATGGCCTTGGCCTACTAGTAATTGATTTTTCTCTAAATCCTTACCACAAACAAACCATGCGGCATTTTTAAAATCATGATTACCACCAATACCAAGACCTTTTCTTTGACCAATAGTATAATACATCAATCCATCATGACGACCCACTTTAACACCATCCATAGTAACAATATCACCAGGTTGACTTGGTAGGTAGTTCTTTAAAAATTGATGGAAATTTCTTTCTCCAATAAAACAAATACCAGTGGAATCTTTTTTCTTTGCAGTATATAAATTAGCTTCTTCGGCAATCTTTCTAACTTCTTTTTTAGTTAAATGACCAACTGGAAATAAGGCATGGCGTAATTGTTGTTGAGATATTTGACATAAGAAATAAGTTTGATCTTTATTAGAATCTACTCCTCTTAATAAATAGCTCTTATCCTTTTCATGTCTAACTCTAGCATAGTGGCCCATAGCTATATAATCAGCGCCTATTTTTTCAGCATGTTTTAAGAATGCATTAAATTTTATATATTTATTACACATAATATCTGGGTTAGGGGTTCTACCTGATTTATATTCATTTAAGAAATAAGAAAAAACTGTATTCCAATATTCTTCAATGAAATCAACTCTATGTAATACACACCCTACCTCATCAGCAACATGTTTTGCATCTTGATAATCTTTTTCTTGAGGACAAACATCCGAATCAACATCAGGATTACCTAAAAAATCATTATTAGTTGCTGAATCCCAGTTTCTCATAAACATAGCTTCTACATCATAGCCTTCATCTTTTAATAGCTTTAATGCTACTGAAGAATCTACACCACCTGATAAGCCTAAAATAACCTTCATAAAAAACACCACACTTTTTCAAATAAAATTATAACATAATATATTACTAATAAAAATAGTAATAAAACTATAATAAGCTTATATATTTTACCAAAAAACAAGCTAAACTATTATGAAAATGTTTTTATAATTAAAAAAATAAATTAAAACCTTTGACAAACAATACCTTTAATAATAAAATAAAAATCCTTCAGAGGTGATACCTTTGAAGTATCGCCTCAAATATAATGAAATAGAGGTGACTAAAATGTTAAGAAAAATGAAGGCAATTGCGATATTCTTTGCTGAATGGTTCTTATTACCATCTACAATCAATTAATCTGCAAGTCCAATCTTTTAAAGATCTAGACGACTTTAAACTCTTACTTATCTTTAAGGTCCACTATTCAGTATCTAAATGACCTTAAAAACTTTACTAATACTGACATATCCTCAAAAAAGTATCTGTGGTGCAACTCCACAATTGAGGACCTAAAAAAAATCAAAAAAAGTTGTTGACATCAAATATTATTTTGGTATAATTATTATTGCAGTCGCGAAAAACGACTTTAATATACATGGGCCCTTAGCTCAGTTGGTAGAGCAACTGACTCTTAATCAGTGGGTCTGGGGTTCGAGTCCCCAAGGGCCCACCAGTATATGACTTAAAGAGGCAACAAAGCCTCTTTTTTTTGTTCAAAATATAATTTTGTGTTTTAATGTTTTTATTTTGTGATATTATTATATAGGATTATTATACAATCAAAGGAGAATGATTATGAATAGAAAACACTTTTTATTCGCCGGACTATCCATTGGATTAATGGACGGTTTATTATTTTTGCAAAGGTCAAACTACATATGGTTTAACGTAATATGGTTTTTTGTACCTATATTGGCTATTGCAGGCATAATATTGCTATTTACAACAAAAAATAAACCTATAGCCTCTTTTGTTATACTTGATATTATTATTACAATAACTTTAATAAAAGTTGTGACAACAGTATTTAGTACAATTTCGAGTATTTCAAAGTACCCTGATAGATATAGTAATGGTTATTATATATTCTTAGAGGTATTTCTAATTTTATTTAACCTTCAGACTTTAGGAT
>JAILGR010000207.1 GCA_024696565.1 Acholeplasmatales bacterium
CTGTAATTAAACCAGTATGTTTAACAATAAATTCTTTTAAGTTTTTCCAATAATCTTCTACTTCATGTAATACACTTGAAAAGATTAAAAGAATTCTCTTATTATTTATTACTAAATTATTTAATGATTCTTCAAATATAACCCTTGTATGTTTACAAGATTCTCCTGCGACATGTCTCATAAAAGAATCTCTATCAATTCCATAACATGTGGCTTTAGACATTTCAGCACAAACTTTTATAATATCTCCTTGTCCACACCCAAAATCAATGATTACGTCATAATCATCTAAACAAAGATGGTTTAAGAAGAAAAGCTTATCTGCCTTTCCTTTTTCCATACCAGATAAATATACATTATAATTTCTTTCCATAAAAGTAATTCTCCATTTCCTAGAGAATATTATAATCTAATTTAATAAATTCTTCTATATAAAAAGAAAACTATCACTATTTTAGTGATAGTTTCCCTGTTTTATTGAATCCTATTTTTGAGATCAGTAATCATATCTTCTTTTGCTAATTTATAAGCATCAAGTATCATATTATAAAATGTTTCAGCTTCACCAGCACCATGACCTTTTAATACAATCTTATTAACACCAAGTAAGATTGCTCCACCTTTAGTATTATAGTCGTATTTATCTAAAAGATTGTATACAGTCTTTTGTAGTACTTTGGCTTCTTGTTCGTTATTAGTTTCTTTTGCCATTTTTAACATGTCGTAGAATAATGTTTTTGCTGTTCCTTCAATTGTTTTAATTAATACATTTCCGCTAAAGCCATCAGCACAAACAACATCACAAGTACCATCTAAGGCATCCTTGCCCTCAACATTACCTAAGAAATTTAAATTTGTATCCTTAAGTAATTGATGAGCTAATTTAATTGCTTCAGGACCTTTCTTTTCTTCAGCACCATTAGATAATAACCTAACCCTAGGATTATCTATACCTAATGCTTTCATATAGGATACACCCATTTTAGCGAAATTTACGATATTTTCTGGTGAAGAGTCAACATTAGCTCCACAATCACAAATACAAACCTTGCCCTTTTTACCCATTAATACACAGGCTAAAGCTGGTCTTATTTGAGCTACTCTTCCTAGAATAAAGATACTAGCAGCTAATACTACACCTGTTGCTCCACAAGAAACATAAGCTTTACAATCATCATCTTCTTTACATAAGGTTAAAGCTTTTACTAATGATGAATTTGGTTTTTGCTTAATGATTTTTGTTGGAATATCATTATTATTAGCTTCCTCAGTACAATGAATAATAGTAACTCTACTCTTATCATAATCTAGGGTAGCTAAAGTATCTTTGATATCTAATTCATTACAACAAATAACAATTTCTAAATCATCAACTTCATTTAATGCCTTAATAGGACCACTAACTAATTCCTTAGCATTCTTATCGGCGCCCATTAAATCACAAACTATTTTAATCATAATAACCTCTTATTCTACACCAATAATATAAGAATAAATATCTTGGTTACCCTTTAGAGGATAAACCTCAATATAGGAATTAAGTGTTTCAGCAAATTCCCTGATAACATCACATTCTTCTATTTTGACATCCTGACCACATAAAATAGTTAAAACCTGTTTTTCTTCAAAGTTTTCAATTTTTCTTAAAGCTTCCTTTACTGCTTCTATTCTATCTTTTTTAGATGCAACTAATTTACCATTATATATACAAATATAATCACCTTTTTTAATCTTAATTCCATCTATTTCAGTATTTCTAATAGAATAAGTTACTTCTAGTGTTGAAACATTTTTAATTGTTTCTATTTCTTCTGCCATTATTTGATCAATATCATCTAAATCAAAATTTAACATAGATACTGCAGAATAACCTTCTGCTATAGTTTTTGTAGGTACTACATAAACTTTAGCTTTAGTATAATTTTCAGCTGCTTGCTTAGCTGCCATAACAATATTACCATTATTTGGGAATACTAAAATATAATCAGCATTTAATTTTTCAAAAGCATTTAAAAAATCTTGGGTTGAAGTGTTCATAGTTTGCCCACCTGTAACAACTTCATCGACACCCATATCTTTAAATGATCTAACTAAGCCTTCACCATTAGCAACTGCAACTGAAGCGTATTTTTTATGTTTCATTTTAGGCTCTTCTACTTCTTGGCTAGAAGCAATAATTTCATTATTTTCAGAATGGTTAATGTTCATATTTTCAATTTTAATAGTAACAAATTCACCATATTTTCTCATCTCAGTTAATACTAAGCCTGGGTCAAATGTATGAACATGAACCTTAACTAAATCATCATCTTTGAAAGAAACAATTGAGTTACCAATAGTTTCTAGATATTCAGTAATAATATTTAAATCAAATGTTAAAGGATCTACCTTTGAATTTTGTAATTGTAAAATAAATTCTGTACAATAACCCCAAGTTAATTCAGAATTTGCGTCAAATCCTGAGTTATCAACTATTGTAGTAGATGAAGATTCACCAGCTACAATTTCTTCTCCTAAAGATGCCTTTAGCATACCTTCAATAATTAAACAGAATCCTGCTCCACCAGAATCAATTACTCCTGCTTTTTTCAAAACATCTAATAATTCTGGAGTATGTTCTAATGATACTTTAGCTTCTTCTAAATATATTTTTAAATATTCAGGTAATGTAGTATCATCATTTAAATGTTCTAAAGCTAAATCTCCCGCTTCTCTCATAACGGTTAAGATAGTTCCTTCAGTAGGGTTTTGAACAACACTGTAACTCTTTTTTGTTCCAGAAATCATAGCGTTCGCAAACTCCCTAACGTTTACACTATCTTTTCCTTCTAATCCTAAAGATAAGCCTTTAAAAAATTGGGATGTTATAACTCCAGAATTTCCTCTTGCTGATAATACCATACCACGAGCAATACTTTTAGCTACTGCCCCAATATTCTTATCTTTATTCTTTAGTCCCTCATGGGCACCACCTTCAATAGTCATTTTCATGTTAGTTCCAGTATCACCATCTGGTACCGGGAAAACATTTAGAGCATTAATTCTTTCAAAATCATTGGCTAAAGCTCTGGCTCCCATAACGACTAACTTGACTAAATCTTGCCCGTCAATTCTATATAAATCCATGAGAATTACTCCTCACCGACTATATCCATTTTCTTACCGTAAAAATTAACTGTAATTGTATCAGGACCACAAGATGCACCAATGATTGGTCCTAATAAAGAGATATGTACTTCCTTGCATTTTGTTTTTGCTTTAATAGCATTAGCTACATATTCAGCATCCTTCATACAATCAGCATGCTCAACATATACTGTAGCTAACTCATTATTAACTAAACGAGTTGATACTTGTTCAACTAGTTCATCTAAAGATGTCTTTCTACCTTTAACTTTTTTAAAGCCATAATTATTTCCTTTCATATCAGAACAAATAATAGGCTTTACACCAAATAAATTACCAAAGAATGCTGTAGATGCTTTAACTCTACCTGCCATTCTTAACCAGTTAAGAGAGCCAACTGTTGCAAATGTTTGGAAATTCAATTTATTTTCTTCTAAATATGCAACTGTCTCTTCTAAAGTCTTACCCTCGTTAGCCATCTTTGCTGCAGTAATAGCCATTAGGCCTTCAGCATAATTACTTCTTAAAGAATCGAAGCAAACAAGCTTTCTTTCAGGATATTTTTCTTTTAATTCTTCTCCAATAGTTTTTGCATAATTTACTGATGTTGATAGCTTGTTTGAACAAGCAATATATAAAACATCTAAGCCTTTCTTAAATGCTTCTTCAAATTTTGTTTCAACCTCAATAGTTAAAACTTGATTTGTAGTAACTCTGTTTCCTTGACGCATAAAATTATAAAATTGATTTGAATTAATTTCAGCCCACTCTAAGTCAGCTGGATAATCCTTATCTTCAATTTTAAATGCCATCTTCAAATAACCAAAATCAAACTCATCACGATATGTTTTTTCAACGTCTGATGTTGAATCAGTGAATACATAAAAAGTTTTCATACTTTCCTCCTTGAATGAACGACTATTTATAAATAATATTATAAATAAAAATGCCTAAATTGTAAACCTAACTAAACATTTTTGTTATAAAAATAGAATATTATTAAAAAAATAACTTTCTTTTTTATAAAAAAATGATATACTTGAATAATCAAATATAATAAAGGAGTGATTTTCTTGAGTAAAAGATTTAGAATGTCTACCGCTTTAGATGTAGATGATCTATTACTTGAATGTATTCCTTACGCAATAAAATTAGCAAATGAAAAATATAAATTCGATCCACCAATAACTATATATGAGGTCGATCACTGGGGACAGTTAGGAACCAGAGCTGATGTTATTTTTGAATTCTTCAAAGACCCTAAATTTTTTGAAAACCAACCTGTTATTGAAGGGGCTAAAGAATTTGTAAGAAAGTTATCAAAAATGACTGAAGTATTTATATCTACTTCTATTTATCCAGAATTTATGGGAATTAGAGCTAAAAGAATTATGGAAGAATTCCCTGAAATTCCACCTACTAATATTTATATGGGTAGTAGAAAAGATAAAATTAATGTTGATATTTTATTTGATGATGGTATGCACAATATTTTTAAATCAAGTGCTGCTTATCCAATTTTAATGCGTAGACCATGGAATATGAACGCAACAGGTATGCTTGCGGTAAATTCTTATGATGAATTTTTAAAACTAGTAGAGGTTATTTCAAAAAGTTATTCTTACAATGTCGATAAGTTAATTGAACCAGGTATTGTTATTTTAGTTGGCCCTTCTGGTTCAGGTAAGAGTAAAATTGCTAAAGCTTTACTAGATAAAAAACATAATCTTCAAAAACTTAAAACATTTACTACTGCCGATCCTACAGCCTTATATGAAAATGATTGGTATAATTATGTGTCTAGAAATGAATTTTATAAAATGTTAGATGATAAAGTATTCTTTGAATCAACTATGTATGCTGGTCATGGATATGGTTCTAAAAAGGAAGATGTAGATCAAATATTAAATAGTGGTAAATCAGTTTTAGCAACAATGGATATT
>JAILGR010000213.1 GCA_024696565.1 Acholeplasmatales bacterium
ATAATGTTGAGATTCTATATTTCTTTTTGGATGGAGATTATAAAACTATTCATGATAGAATCCTAAAAAGAGGAGAAGACGAAGATTCTTGGTGCATGCAAAATGTTAAAATGTGTCTTGATGCCCAAAATAATGATTCAAATGCAATACATATTGACACTGTTAATAAGACACCAGAAGAAATTGTTAAAGATATAATTGCAAAAAGGTGCAATTTATGTTCTTAAAAACCATGCAAAAGGTGCAATTTATGGAATAATGGCGTGGATCATTTCCCAAAGTCACCCATCTGTGAGCCCATCGTTGAAACTGTTTGTTTGCTGACAAAGAAATAGTCCAAAATAGTTAAAAATAGGGTTAAAATGGCATATTTTAAGGTATTTTCATCTTGTTTCGGATAATTGGAGTCTGTCGAGCATCTGATGGAATATAAAGTTTGTCAGCATTTAAGTAGTTTCAGTTTAGGGTTGTAACTAAAAAACGAGATGTCATATCCAATTCAAAACTGGATGAGGTTAAAGGATACTATTGATTTTATAGGTTTATGGGAAACACTTAATAACGATAATTTTAACCGCATCGAATTCGATACCTTTAAAAAGGAATCTGGAAAGAATTCTTTTGTGATGACTCCTACAAAATGGATTAGAAAAACTAACGCTATTGGTTTTAGAACAAAAGCAGGAAAATATGGTGGTGGAACATTTGCTCATAGAGATATAGCGTTAAAATTTGCGAGTTGGATATCTCCAGAAGTCAAGTTATATATAATTAAAGAATTTCAAAATTTTATCTTGAATTATTAATTATTAAGATATATACTAAACGCGTAATTTAATAAGATAGTTCGTAATCCATCCTATCTTTAAATAAAACTAGGGAACAAAAGAGTGTTTTTTAGTTGCACTCTTTTTATTTTTTGTGAGGAGTGATATTGTGAATAATCCCTTTAAAAAGTTTAAAATATGGTTTATAGATGTATGTGAATGGTTCTTTGATTTCAAAGACTGGAAGATGTTATTAAGAAGTATTCCAGGTGTTGTTACAATGCTATTTATAATGGCAACAATTACAATGAATTTAGCGGCTAATAAAATAGTTTGGAGTGGAATTAATATTAATGGTACTCCATTTGTTTCTATTACTGGTGGTTTATTTTTATCATGGGCTGTATTTTTAGTAATGGATATTATTACTAAAACATATGGTACAAAAGCAGCTATTAAGCTTACTGTTTTAGGGGCTTTAGTAAATGCCATTGCGGTTATCTTTTTAGCATTGATAGCTCTATTCCCAGCTAAGTATCCATTTCCTGATGCTAGCTTACACTTTGATACATTACTAGGTTTTGAAGCAAAAGATGCTGCTCCACAGCCATGGCAAATTTTAATATCATCTACAGTTGCATATATTGCTTCTGGTATTTTAAATGCCATAATTAATGGTTTATTTGGTAAAATATTTAAGAATAATCCAGATGGTAAAGTTGCATTTTATTGTCGTTCTTATGTTAGTACAATGATTGGTCAATTTGTTGATAATTTTATCTTTGCTGGTTTAGCATTTGCCATATTTGCTAAAATTTATACTTTTTCAACATTAATTGGTATTGCTTTAGTAGGAGCATTACTAGAATTAGTATGTGAGATAGTCTTTAGTCCAGTTGGCTATAGAATTTGTAAAAGATGGCAAAATGAAGGTGTCGGTAAGGATTATTTTGATTATTGTAAAGAAATGGAATTGAAAAAAGATCCTTCTAGATTTGAATTTAAGAATGAGGAAAATGTATGAGTGAAATAAAATTAGAATATTTATCGGCGCTTGAAATTGGAGAGTTAGTTAATGATAAAAAAATAACTCCAACTGAAGTGTTAGAGTATTTTGAAAAAAGAATAAAAGAAAGAAATAAATCTATTAATGCATTTACATATACTAAATTTGATGAAGCTTATAAAGAAGCTTTAAAGCTAGAAGAAAGATTAAAAAAAGGTGAATACTGTGGTATGTTTGCTGGAGTTCCTTTTGCCTTAAAGGATTTTTTACCTAGCAAAAAAGGCTGGACTCATTCATATGGAGGAGTTAAGTGTCTTGTAAGTACAGATGAATATAATAGTTTATTTTGTGAGGTTATGGAATCGGAAGGTGGTATTGCTATTGGTAAAACTAATGCCCCATCTTATGGTTTTAGTGGAACAACTGACAATAAAATGTATGGGGCAACTAGTACTCCATTTAATACATTATATAATTCAGGTGGTTCTTCAGGTGGATCTGCAGCTGCAGTTGCTGATGGACTTGTTCCAATTGCTGAAGGTGGAGATGCTGGGGGTTCCATAAGAGTTCCTGCTTCTTGTTGTAATTTAGTGGGCTTTAAGGCTGGATTTGGCTCTATCCCTTTATATAGTAGACCAGATGCATATTCAGCATCTCATCCATATTGTGTTGGTGGTGGATTAGTAAAACATGTAAAAGATGCAATTGCTTTATATAAATTAATGGCTAAAGTGGATTTAAGAGATCCATATAACAATATGATTTTAAGACAAAATGAGGATCTTGATAGCTATATTAATGCTAAACATAATCTAAAAATTGCTTTTACATATGATTTTGATATATTTGAAGTTTCTGATGAGGTTAAAAAAATAGTTTTTGATTCAGCTAAAAAATTTGAATCAATGGGTTATTTAGTAGAAGAAGTACATTTCAATTTTAAGCATAGTGCGAATGAGTTTTCAGAAGAATGGTGTAAAGGAATCACAATTGATTGTGCCCTAGATTTAAATCATGCTAAAGAAGAAGGAATTGATTATTTAGGAAAACATTCTTCAGATTTTCCTGATGAATTTATTCATTATAAGAAGATTTGTGATGAATTAAGTATTGAAGATTTGTATAAATTTAATTTAGCTAGAACAGATATTTTAGATAATTTTGAAGATGTATTTGAAAATTATGATTTAATAATTTCTCCAGTAACATGCACTCTTCCAGTAAAAAATAATATAAATGGAAATACTAAAGGACCAGAAGAAATAAATGGTAAAAAAGTAGATTCTTTAATTGGATGGTGCCAAACTTATTTAGCTAATTTTGTAAGTTATCCAGCAATATCTATCCCTGCAGGTATAGGATCATTTAACTTACCAGTAGGTATGCAAATAATTGGTAAAAGATTTGAAGAAAAAATGGTTTTAAAGGCTGCCCTAGATTATGAAAAAAATTATCCATGGATTGATAATTTTGAAATACCATTTAATAGAAAAATAAAATAATTAAGATTAGGCTTAAGGTTGGTGATTAATGTGGAAGAATTATATATTGAATTAAAAGATAAATCCTCACCATCTTCTACACCACCACCTGATGTTTCTATACAAGTAGCATGTCCAAATAAATCATCTCTATTTATTCTTACAAAATAAAAATTTAATTCATCATCAA
The DNA here is from genome assembly GCA_024696565.1 of Acholeplasmatales bacterium. GTDB lineage: Bacteria > Bacillota_I > Bacilli_A > Acholeplasmatales > Anaeroplasmataceae > Anaeroplasma. The sequence goes on from JAILGR010000213.1 coordinate 3,445, forward strand.
TAACTATCGCTCTAGCAATCATCCTATCATGGTTAATATATTCTAGTGGCCATTCATTATCTTTTAATTCAATATATAATTCTTCCACATTAATCACCAACCTTAAGCCTAATTTTAATTATTTTATTTTTCTATTAAATGGTATTGCAAAATTATCAATCCATGGATATT
>JAILGR010000218.1 GCA_024696565.1 Acholeplasmatales bacterium
ACCATCACCTAAAACTACATTAGCTTCCTTGATGCTTTCTGCGATAGATTTAGCCTTATCAGGATTTACCTCAATGATTTTTACATTATATTTATTTTTAACTAATGCTTCACATAAATAATGAGTTATTTTTGAAGCACCAATAATCATAATATTTTTCAATCTATTTTTAGTTAAGCCAAGTTTAGATACAAACACCTTAGAATCTTCTTGGCTTGATATAATATGAATCTTATCATTTTCTTTTAAAACAAAAGATCCATTAGGAATAATAACTTCATCATCCCTTTTAACAGCACAAACTAAAATAGAAACTCCAAGTTTAGAATTAATTTGCATTAATGACATACCAATTAAAGGAGAGTCTTTAGCTATATAGAATTCTGTAATATCAGCATTACCATGAGCAAAATTATCAACCCTTAATGCTTCTGGGAAACTAATAATTCTAAATATTTCTCTTGCTGCTTCAAGTTCAGGGTTAATTGTTCTTGTTATTTCTAATGCACCTGTCATAAGTTCTATTTGTTTTGTATATTCATAATCTCTTACACGGGCAATAGTATGAATTGCCCCAAGCTTTTTAGCTATTAAGCAAGATAGCATATTTGCTTCATCAGATTCTGTTACAGCAATAAACAAATCAGCTTTTTCTACTCCGGCAGTTTTTAATACATCATAAGAAACACCACTACCACATATTCCCATTACATCATAATTATTTATTACATATTCAATTACAGTTGCTGAATTATCAATAACAATAACCTCATGACCTTCATGAGATACGTGCTTAATAATTGCACTACCCATTTTACCAGCACCAACTAGTACAATTCTCATAGACTAACACTCCCCACTACAAAAATATACTAAATATTATTACCAAGCTTAACTTGTTCTAATAAATATCTAGTTTCATTCTCATTTAATTCTCTTAAAACCTTACATGGATTACCACTAACCATAGAATTAGATGGAATATCGCTAACTACAACACTATATGAACCAATAATTACATTAGAGCCAATATTAACACCAGGAGTAATTACAGTATTACCTCCAACCCAAACATCAGAACCAATACTTACTCCATATTCTAATTTATCATTAGTGCTATCATCTATATGGGCAGCTGTATATATTGATACATTAGGACCAAAATAAACATTATTACCTATAAACACTTTAGTAACATCTAATATATTACAATCATGACCAATATATAAATTATCACCAACATTTATATTAGCACCATAATCGCAATAAAAAGGTTTTTCTACAAAAGCATTACATCCAACATTTCCAAAGTATTTTTTGACTAAAGAACTTCTTGTTTCAAAATCATTATCTAAAGTAGAATTAAAGCTTTCTAAAAACTCATTTCTAATCTTTTTTAATTTTTCTTTATCTTTGTCATTAATAACACAAAAAATACCTTCTAACATTATGTCATTATTTTTCATATTACCTCAAGTAAATAGCTTACTGGTCTAAACCCATCATTACAAGATACCATGTAGCTTTCTTTATTCTTCATCCAACCAGGAAATATTTCATTACCTGCATCTAATGATTTGATAAAAGGAATTAAGATATTCCATGCCACATTACAAAAGCCAGAAGGCTTTACTAAATCATTAATGATATAAGTGCTCCCTATCGTCATGCAGCATTCTTCTTCTAATTCATTTTCATATAATTCCATTAAATCCCTATATTCCGCTCTCCTAATAACTGTAATTTTAATAGTTTTCATGTTTATCTCCTAAGAAAATAAAACCAACCCATAGGCTGGCTACTTAATTCCAAACATATTACATAACTTTTTTTGTTCAGAGACATCAATATTATTGTTTGCAGCAACAATAAAGATTGCAATAATATAAAAATAACTCTTATGACCAAAAGCTTCATAATTTTTATGAGCAAAGTCTCTTAAAATTTTTGTTTCATTTGGTAATACATATTTTCTACATGTTTTTAAAAATGTATCTGCCTCAATTGTAAATATGCAAGCATTACAAAATTCATATTCTGATCTATTAATCTCACCATCAGATGCACTCATATAAGCAACTAAACGCTCAAGCATTCCTCTAGCTTCTAATTTTGATACTCCAATACTTTCTACTTGATTATAATATTTATCAGCAAAAGTCTTTCCATAAATTATTCTTTTTTCTTGTCCTAATTTTAAAAATTGACGCATATCTTCAAAAAATTGTTCTAGGTTTGTCATAATAATTAATCCTCTTGTTTGCTTTCTTCATTAATACTAGGTGTTTCTTCTCTACTATATATTTTTCCACCTCTAGCTTTAATCTTTTCTTTCACTTCACGTTTATTAATATACATTTTTCTATCTGCTTCTTTTATAGTTTCTTCTAAAGATTCACCATCTTTTTTCTTACAATAACCAAAAGCACAAGAATAGCTTGTATGAGCTAGAGCATTATTGATATTATTAATAATTTCTTCTAAATCATTATCTTGATATTGTTTATAATAGAATACAACGAATTCATCGCCACCAACTCTATAAATATTTGATGGCCCAGCATTATCTTTTATAATAGATGCTACCTTTTCTAATGCTTGATCTCCAGCATCATGACCATATGCATCATTGATATATTTTAATTCATTCATATCAATAGATATTACATATGTTACTTTATCTTTATATGTTCTAATATCATGATAATAACATTGTCTATTCATCAAACCAGTTAGGGTATCAATACTTGCCATATAAACATATAAGAAAATAAAATATAGTAAATATGCTGATGTAAATATTGGTGAATAATCTACATCCGCCCCAGTAATTAATACTGCTATTACTACCATTACTGCCATTAAACAAATGAATAATGGAATAAATCTATTTCTTTTAGTTGAACTTTTAAAATAGAAAAAGTTTTGAACTACGAATAATCCTAAATATAATGCAAAAATAACATAAGGCCAATATCTAAGTGGTCCAACCATCCAGCAAGATGTTGGTGTGCCATTAACCTCATTTACAACAAAATAACAAATTATACGAGTCCATTGTGATGTATAGTAGAAAGGTATACTAATGATTTCTGGAATTAAAAGTAATAAATAAATCTTTCTATTTGAAAACTTTTTAATTGCGGTAGCTGGCAAAATAGTCATCATAACTAAAGGATATAATGTATATTTTGTCGCTGTTAAAATAGATCTCCAAACAATTTGTGAAGGAAGAGTTTGGAAATATAGTTCTAAATTATATGCTAATACAGATAAAAATAATAATAAGCATGTAATACTACCATATACCTTAATTCTTTGAGGTAAATAAGCGCTAATCCATGTTATTACTAATAATCCTATTAATTCATACAACATTGCGTAATTATTTAAAACAAAATCCCAAAACGTCATAAAGAATCACCATAAGCAATAGCTTAGTTCTCCTTTCTTAAATTTTTACATCTCTTTTAATATTATACTCGATATAGTAACTTTTTTCATTAAAAACCAAAATAAAAATACAATTTTAATAAATTTATTTATTATTTTCTAATATTGAGTACCAACAATCCCTTGATACACCCCATCTATCTAATCTTTTAAATAACTTGTAATGCCTAAATCCACACTTTTCTTGTACTCTTCTTGATTGATTGTTATTAACAAAATGACCACACATTAAAAAATCCAATCCTAAATCATTAAAACAATAATCAATAACTCTATTTACTGCCTCAGGCATTAAGCCAATTCCCCAATATTCTTTAGATAATACGTATCCTATTTCTCTACCCTTTTTATCTTCTAATTCTGGTAAATCAGTTGTATGGTATTCTTCAATGCCTAAAGAACCAATGACTTTGCCTCCAAACTCTATGGCAAATACTTTCTTTTCTCTAATAAACATATCTAAAATAGCTTTAGATTCAGATATATTCTTATGAGGCTCCCAGCCTGCCATTTGACCAACACCATCTACACAAGCATATTCATATAAATCTTCTAAATCTGATTCTCTAAAAGCTCTTAAAACCAATCTATCAGTATTTAATACAACATTAGAAATATCAATTAAAGCATTCATTTTTTCACCCTCAATCAATTTTTAATATTA
>JAILGR010000220.1 GCA_024696565.1 Acholeplasmatales bacterium
CTCATTTAATGAATTAATATTTTCGAAATTATTGAAAGCTAAAGATAGCATTAACTTATCAATATAATTGTTATCTAAAGAATGGTTTAAAACTCCCACATTTAAATCGATTCTTTCCATAAAATAACACCGTCCTTCGAATATTATTCGACAAAATTTTTAACAAAAAAATCTCGATTTAAAGAATTATATTTCTTAAATCAGCCTTTTCTTGTTAAATATACAACAAGCATATCACTTTTCTTTTTAGAGTTCAAGACAAATATTTTATTTTTTTACATTTTTTAAAATATTATTTGTCTTTTAGCGCCTTTTAGGTAAAATAATTCGTGTAAAACGCTTACAATAGTGAAATTTTATTCGATTTGTATTGACAGGGCGTTTTTTCGGACCTATAATGGCAGTTGTAAAGGCAAAGAGGCCTAGTTAATTCTAGCTCTTTGCCCTTTTATTTTTTTGGAGGAAAAGATATGAAACAAGTAACAGATTATTTTGGATGCCTTGTATTTAATGACAGGGTAATGAAAGCAAAATTATCTTCAGATGTTTATAAGAAGCTTAAGAAGACAATAAGCGATGGTAAAGAATTAGACATCAGTGTTGCTAACTCAGTTGCAGTAGCCATGAAAGATTGGGCTATTGAAAATGGAGCTACTCATTACACTCACTGGTTCCAGCCTATGACTGGTACTACTGCTGAAAAGCACGATTCGTTTATTTCTCCTGAGGGTGAAGATAATATTATTATGGAATTTAAGGGTAAAGAATTGATTAAAGGTGAACCCGATGCATCATCTTTCCCATCTGGTGGCTTAAGAGCTACATGTGAAGCTAGAGGCTATACTGCTTGGGATCCTACTTCTTATGCCTTTATTAAAGACAAAACTTTATGTATTCCTACAGCGTTTTGTTCATATGATGGTGAAGCCCTAGATAAAAAGACTCCTCTTTTAAGATCTATGCAGGCTTTAAATAAGCAAGCTGTTAGAATATTACATTTATTTGGATTAAATAATGTTACATCCGTTAAAACTACAGTCGGCCCAGAACAAGAATATTTCTTAATAGATAAGGATGTATACAATAAGAGAAAAGATTTAATTTATACAGGAAGAACTCTATTTGGTGCAATGCCTCCAAAGGGTCAGGAATTAGATGACCATTATTTTGGTTCTATTAAACCAAGAGTTCAGGAATTCATGAATGATTTAAATGAAGAATTATGGAAACTTGGTATATTAGCTAAGACAGAACATAATGAAGTAGCTCCTGCCCAACATGAGTTAGCTCCAATATTCTCAACTACTAATATTGCCGCTGACCATAACCAGATCACTATGGATTTGATGAAAAATATCGCTAAAAAGCATAATTTAGTATGCTTATTACATGAGAAGCCTTTTAAGGGTGTAAATGGTTCTGGTAAGCATAATAACTGGTCTATTTCTACTAATACAGGTATTAATTTACTTGAACCAGGAGATACTCCAGCTGAAAATGCTCAGTTCTTATTATTCCTAGTTTCAGTAATTAAGGCTGTTGATGAATATCAAGATTTACTTAGAATTTCAGTAGCAAGTGCCGGAAACGATTTCCGTTTAGGTGCAAACGAAGCACCTCCAGCAATCATCTCTATGTTCGTTGGTTCAGACTTACAGGAGGTTATTGATTCAATCGAAAGTGGTACACCATTAAAAACTAATGGTAAGACTTTCTTAAAGATTGGTGCTGACGTTTTGCCGTCACTCCCACAAGACACTACGGATAGAAATAGAACCTCTCCTTTTGCCTTTACCGGTAATAAGTTCGAATTCCGTGCACTTGGCTCTTCCGAATCTATTTCTTGTGCAAATATTACTTTAAATACAGCTGTAGCTGAAAGTTTAAGACAGTTTGCCGATAGATTAGAAAAAGCTAAAGATTTCAATCAAGAATTACATGATTTAATTAAAGAAACTATTACAAAACATAAAAGAATTATCTTTAATGGTAATGGTTATGATGCATCATGGATTAAAGAAGCTGAAAAGCGTGGCTTATTAAATTTAAAGTCTACTCCAGAAGCATTACCTTATTATCTAGCAGATAAAAACATTAAGCTATTTACTTCTCATAAAGTTTATTCAGTAGATGAAATTAAAGCTAGATATGAAATAGCTCAAGAAACTTATTCAAAGATTGTTAATATTGAAGCATTAACTTGTATTAATATGTTG
>JAILGR010000007.1 GCA_024696565.1 Acholeplasmatales bacterium
TATTATTTAATATTATTTTCTTAAATATTGATATTTTTGCATATTGGATTATGGACATTCCATTTGAAATATTATTAGCTTCATCTAGTGCATTTACACTATTTTATTTATATAATCCAATATCTAATAAGCTTTCAAATCTATTATCAGAAAAAGATTATACAAATCAATTAGAAAAATGAAAATTTCTTGTGTATTACAAAAATTTATGATAAAATAATAGGGCTTTATGTAATTTATTTTAAGGAGTTGATTCTCTTGGCTACAATCAAAAGAAAAAAGGTTTCTACTGCTAAGGCAGCTAAGCAAAAAAAGAATCTTTTAAAGAATAAACTATTTTGGATTATATCATCAATTGCAATAGTATTAATTGCAGCTGGTATTATTATTCCAATTGTTATTGTAAATAATCAAAATTCTACAACTGAACAAACAGATTATTTTGCAAATACTCATACATATGCAGGTAATGAAATAACATTCAAAAAAGCAAATTTTGAAGGAATCATTATGCATACATCTGAAGTAGACTTTGAAACAGAAGAAGGATTTGCTACATATCAAAAACATATTTTCTTCTTTGCGTTCAATTTATCTAATTTTTATGCAGATAATTCTATGGATACTGATGAAACTAAATATTTCAACTCTATTCATAAAGAAGCATTAACAAGTATGTTAAAACTTCAAAACGCAATTAATAATTATAATAATGCTATTTTAAATGATAATGTTGCTGATAATGACGATGAAGTTGCTTATTTATATGTAATTGATTTATCAAAAGGAAATAACGCAAGTACAGTATCATCTTCATATTCAGATTATTTCGGTTGTTCAGATGGTCAATCATTTGCTTTCGGTTATATCAATGGTGTTAATAAATTAGTTAAAGAATATAAACTAAATGATGTTGCTCAAAGTGTATATACAAATGATATGAATGAATTTAATACTACAGTTTGTGATAACTCAATTGCGTTTATGAATGATTATAACTTTAAAACAAATAATTAAAAAAAGGCCTTCTAAAGGCCTTCTTTTTGTAAGATGGGGGTATTCTTATGGAATTAAATGAAAAGGTATTAGCTAATCTAGAGAAAAGCTTAAATATCAAAGTAGAACAAATTAAGGCAGTATTAGAAATGCTAGAGGATGAAAAGACTGTAGCATTTATCGCAAGATATCGTAAGGAAACTACTGGTGGATTAGATGAAGAAGTAATCCGTCAGATTGCAGATAGCTATAATTATGGATTAAACTTAGAAAAAAGAAAAGCTGATGTTATTAGATTAATAGATGAAAAGGGCATGTTAAATGAAGCTTTAGAACAAGAAATTAGAGCTTGTGAAAAGCTTATTGATGTAGAAGATTTATATCGTCCTTATAAAGAAAAGAAAAAAACAAAGGCTACAGAAGCTATTGCTTTAGGCTTAGAGCCATTAGCTGATACTATGTTAAAGCTATATCAAGGTAAAGATAAAGATGAACTTGTTAAACCATTTTTAAATGATAAGGTTAAAACTATTGATGATGCTTTAACTTTAGCTAAATATATTGTTGCTGAAAAGATATCTGATAATGCATCTTTCCGTAAGATTATCCGTGATAAGGCTTTAATCTATGGCACAATCATTTGTAAAAAGAAGAAAAATGATAAAGATCCTGATGAAAAATATAAAAATTATTATGAATCAAGTGAAAACATTGGTCGTATTAAACCTCATAGAGTATTAGCTATTAATAGAGCTGAAAATGAAGATGTTATTTCTGTTACAGTAGAACTACAACCAGAAAGAGATTTAGAATTATTAAATAAAAAGATTGTTAGAGGTAGAGATTCTGTCTTTAAGAAAGAATTAGAAGAAGCAATTTTAGATTCTTATAAAAGATTAATTGCTCCATCTATTGGTAGAGAAATAAGAACTATTTTAACAGAAAAGGCTGAAGAAGGAGCTATTCATATTTTTGCATTAAATGTTAAGAATCTATTATTACAAGCTCCAATGAAAGATAAAGTTATTTTAGGTGTAGACCCTGCATATAGAACAGGTTGTAAGCTTGCAGTTATATCAAGAAATTCAATTGTAGAAGAAATAGGTGTTATTTATCCTAATGAAAAATCTAAAGATTCTAGAGTTGATCCAAGATTAGTAGATGAATCTAAAAAGACTATTTTAAGATTAATTAAGAAATATAGTGTTGATATTATTGCTATTGGTAATGGTACTGCCGGTAGAGAAACAGAAGCTTTTATTGCTGAAGTAATAAAGGAAAATCATTTAGATTGTAAATATGTTATGGTAAGTGAGGCTGGAGCTTCAGTATATTCAGCATCTGAAATTGCCATTGAGGAATTCCCTGATTTAACAGTTGAAAAGAGAAGTGCTATTTCAATTGCAAGACGTATTCAAGACCCACTAGCTGAATTAGTAAAGATTGACCCTAAGTCTATTGGTGTTGGTCAGTATCAACACGATGTAACTCAATCAAAACTAAATAAAGCATTGGATGATGTTGTATCTGATGCAGTTAATAAAGTTGGTGTAAACTTAAATACAGCATCTATTTCATTATTATCTTATGTATCAGGTTTAACTAAAGCTGTATCTAAAAATATTATTGCTTACCGTGAGGCTAATGGTGGCTTTAATTCTCGTGATGAGGTAAAGAATGTAAGTAAGATGGGACCTAAGACTTATGAACAATGTATTGGTTTCTTAAGAATCTTAGGTGGTAAAAACCCACTAGATGCAACACCTATTCACCCTGAATCATATGATAAGGCTTTAAAACTATTAAAATTAATGAATTTAGACGAATCTGCCCTTGGTACTGATAAGATTAAAGAAGCAGTAGAAAAACTAAATAAACAAGAAATTATGGCTAAATTAGACATAGATTCTTATACATTAGATGATATATTAGATTCTTTCTTAAAACCATTAAGAGATATTCGTGATGATTATAAAGGCTTAACATTAAGAAGTGATATTATGCACTTTGAAGATATTAAAGTTGGTGATGAATTAGATGGTACTGTAAGAAATGTATGTGACTTTGGCGCCTTTATTGACTGTGGTGTTAAATATGATGGTCTATGCCATTTATCAAAGATGTCTACAGCTAAGATTAACCACCCATCTGATATATTATCTGTAGGTGATGAAGTTCATGTTTATGTAATAGATATTGATTATACTAAACATAAAATGGCTTTATCAATGATAAAACAACAATAATTTATAGGATAACGAGAAATGAAAAAAAGAGTTATATTTTTAGCACTAGCAAGTTTAAGCTTAATTACATTAACATCATGTAATGCTACATCAGTAGATTCTATAAATTTCACAATTAATGATATTAAATATGAAGTTGAATCATTATCTGATGAAGAAAAAAATGATCTTGAAAATAGATTAGAGAGTGATAAAACAACTTTTTTAAACACAAAATATAAAGCTTATTCAATTACACAAAGAAGAGATGCTGGGTTTTATAACAGTACATATCATAATGGTTATTATTATTCAAAGCTTGTTTATGATTGTGATTCTAATGATATTTATATGGCATTTAAAACAGAATACTACTCTGAAACTGGTGATGTAAAATCTGATATACAATATGAAAAAAGATTTAAATATAATGAAAAAAATAATGAGTATAATGTTTATGTAGATATTAAACTTGATGAGGCAAATTTTTTTCTGTTTAATAAATTATATAGTGGAAATGCAAAGCTTACATGTTCTTTTACCCCTAAGGATAAATTTAATTATGATTTTTCGTCATATTATTCTATTGCACATCAGGTTGCCCAAGAAGCATATTATGATGATAATGTTTTATATATTGTAGCTGTTGGGGGGAAAAATAGGTACTATTTTGAGAATGGTCTAATAAAAGCTGTATTGTATGTGGAATATGAAGAGAACCATCTATCTCAAACTAGTGAGTATGTAGGATTTGATTTTTATACATCTTCAGTATTTAATAATAAAGATTTGAGTGGATATGAATCAATTACAAAAGATTGTTCTGGAGATTTGAGTTATTATACTAATACTATAGATTACTATTTATTTACTGAGGAACTTTTAGATACTTATTTTGAAAGTAAGAATATTGTATCTTAGACAAAACAAAAAGGGCACAATTTGTGCCCTAATTTTTTTTCTTATTTTGCAGTATCTTCTGGTCTAGACCAAGTATAAGTACCATCAATCCAAGCTTTATAATCAGAATCATCTTTATAATTAGTTACCTGATTTGCATAATATTCAACATCTACACCCTTATCTGTATCTGAAGTCTTAACTAAAATTGTATAATCATTATTAACAATTTGAATATTTAAAGAATTCAATAATAGATAAGTTTGGAAGTTACTAGATGTATAAGTTGTAATAGCATCATCGAATAAGCTACTCATTAATGTAGCAATAGAAGATGTTAAACTTGAAGTTTGGTTATTTTGTTTTTGTACATAGTATACAAAGAATTGGTTGAATGAAGCTTGATCTGCTTTATCATTTAATGAATCAGTATAAACAACAATATTATTTGTCTCATCATCACTATCTTCATATAGAGTAATAGCTAGATTTAATTGATAATCAGAATCATTCTTCTTAGAATAAGCTGTAGATTCAGGCTTATCATAATCTAATACTAATAATACATGGTAACCAAAGACAGTCTTACATAATGTATTCATATCAATCTTAGCTGCAGAAGCTAAAATTTCTGTAGAATCTGTAGAATCAGCACATAATGCATATCCTTCATCTGCAGTCTTTGAATATAAGTAGAATAAACCATTCTTATAATTATCAATATCTAAATCAGCAGCTGCTAATTTAGCATATACTTTTTCTACATATTCTTTAAATGGAACAACGAAGTTAGATACTGAAGTTTCAGTAATAGGATCAGAACTTGATAACTCTTCAATAGTTAATAAGAAGTTATAATCTTTAAAATCATTCCAGTTAGTATATGTAGCACCACTAATTGAAGTATAAGGAGTCTTTAAATCAGCACCTTGTTCATAAGCTGTCTTGATATACTTTAGAATTTCATAATATGAGTTAGAACCATATTTTCCTGAAACAGATTCAATATATAATGCTCTAGCTAAATCACATACAGCATCTTCAAATTCTTGTTTTTCTGTATCACTAAACTTCTTAGTAAACTTATCAGGATCATCAGGAGAACCATCACCATCTGTATCTAAGTTAATTAAGAAGTGGTCTAAGTTAATATTGAATAGCTTAGAATATTTTTGATTACCTGTAGCTAAAATATTAGCTAAGAAACTATTCTTTGCATCTTCAGATATAACATAGGCTTTAGTACCTTCAGTATCAGTCTTTTCTTGGCTAAATTCAGCAAATGACTTATATACAGTCTTTGTAGTATAGTCACTTAAGCATTCTTTAGCTGTGTAATAATACTTTAATACATCCTCTTTAGTTTCATAACCATAAGTTAATAATAAGAAATTAGATGTACCAAGTTCTTTAGAATAAGCAGAATTATTACCTGCTTCAAATTCAGAAATAGTATTATTTAATGTTTCTTCATTTGAAGTAATTGTATCTTCATCAACGAATTCATCTTTGAATTGGTATGTATATTCTAATTGGAAATAATTAGTTAAAATGCTTGTAC
>JAILGR010000060.1 GCA_024696565.1 Acholeplasmatales bacterium
AGGAAAAATCAGATAAATTACCAATAGGGGTAGCCACTAAATATAATATACCTTGATTTTCAATAAAACTTCTAGTTCTCATTAGTTTTTAATAATACGCATTGCCTTTTCTCTTAAATCTCTTTCAGCATAAACAATAGAAATTAATTCTCTTCTCTTTTCGGCTGAAATTTCAAAAGCTTTTTGGATTTTCTCTAAGAATAATAATTCAGATGTATTATATAAATCATCTTCCATAGAAATCCATACTAAATTTAAGTAAACAACATTCTTAACAACTTGATTTGCCCCTAAGAAGAAATTAATTGTGTTCTCAGTTGTATCAGTTAAACGGAATGAATATTCATCCTTAACTTGATCAAGCTCAGCAATCATCTTGATTAATACTCTTTTTTCAACATCAGTTGGTTCACCATCAATATCAACCATATAGATGGCAAGATCTAAGAATTTTAGCATTTCCTTTCTGTTTAATAAACTTAAAAACATAAAACATCACTCCTTAATGTAATTATATATTTTTCGGACTTCTTCAGTCCAGGTATTATCATCATTATACACATATAGTGGTGGTAATATTCTAAGCCCATCTGATGAACCATCCTTTATACCCTCAATTAAAATATGGTTACATTCACTACCAATTTTAGGGTATACAAGTAATAGTCTTTTAGGCTCAATACGATACTTCTTAAATAATTCCAATATTTCTGGTAATCTTTCTGGTCTATGGACCATAGCAAATCTACCTCTAGTTGATAATAATATAGATGCTTCTTTAATAATATCTTCTAGGGTTGCTAAAATCTCATGTCTAGCAATAGCTTTTCTTTCGTCTGGATTAATATTATGATTACCAACCTTAAAGAAAGGTGGATTACAAGTTACAACATCAAATTGATTCTTACCAATAGTATTAGATATACCAATTAGATTACCTTTTATCATTTCAATTTGATTCTCAAGTTTATTTTCTTTAATTGACAATAAAGCTAAATTATAAGAATCTTCTTGAACCTCAACACCAATAATTTTAGCATCAGTTCTTAATGTTAAATACATAGGAATAGGAGCATTTCCACTACATAAATCTACTATTTTTTTACTTCTTTTAGTAATAGATACAAAATCAGCTAATAAAATAGAATCTATTGAAAAATTAAATAAATCTGTATCTTGATAAATCTTAAGTAGTTCTCTACCTAATAGTTCATTACAAACTAGAGGCATCTTCATCTTCCTCTTTTTTCTTTTTCTTTTCCTTTGATGGAGTAAACTTTACTTCATCAAATTTGAAATAACCAAATTTATTATCCTCATCAATATATTTAACTTTAATATTTTGATTTAATACATCACAAGTTAATACCTTAGCAAGACCTTCTTTTGTTTCAACTATATCACCAACATCAGGAGCATCCTTTCTAAGTTCTGTATATAATTCATTTTCATAATTTATACAGCAAAGTAACTTACCACAGTTACCACTTATTTTAACTGGATTTAATGATAAATTTTGATTCTTTGCCATCTTAACAGATACATTATCAAATTGAGTAATAAAGCTTCTACAACAAACAATCAAACCACAAGGTCCAATACCACCAAATACTTTAGCGCCATCTCTACTACCGACTTGTCTAAGTTCAATTCTAGTATGATAAATTTCCGCTAAATCCTTGACTAAATCTCTAAAATCAACTCTTCCTTCACTTTCAAAATAAATGATAAGCTTTGATTGATCTAATGTATATTCAGCCTCTAAAACTTTCATTTCTAAGTTATGCTTTTTAGCAAGCTCCTTAGTTTTTGAAACAATGTTTGGCTCTTCTTCTTTATTATGATTAAATTTTTCTATATCTTCCTTTGTTGCGATTCTAACGATATCTTTTAATTCAGATATTAAATCTTCTTCTTTTAAATCAAATACATCACCAACACAATATCCAAGTTCAACACCTCTAATTGTGTTAACAATAACTTTTGTATGATCTTCTATTTTAAAATCCTTAACTCCAAAATAATATCGTTTTCCCAAAGGTTTAAATTGTACTCTGACAACCTTCATATAAACCACCTAAAAACACTTTTATAATACCATTATAACTTATTTTTTTAAATATTCCAAACTAAATGAACTTAATTGTAAGAGAATGAAAAATATTTTTAGGTATTACATTACTCCTTAATTGTTTTTGTAATGTTAATACATCTTCTAACTTTTTCTCTAAAATATCTTCATTTTTACTTCTATAATTCTTTATATCTTTAATTAATGGTTTTAATAAAGGATTTTCAATATAAAATAGGGAATCCTC
>JAILGR010000064.1 GCA_024696565.1 Acholeplasmatales bacterium
TGTCAAGTCTAGCTTTAATCGCATCGGAATTAGAAAAGATGGCATTAGAGGTTAGAAACCTATCTCGTCAAGAGGTTAAGGAAACTGAAGAGGCATTCTCTAAAGGACAAAAGGGATCTTCTGCAATGCCACATAAGAGAAACCCAATTTCATCTGAAAACATTTGTGGATGTGCAAGAGTCATTAGAGGTTATATGGATACATTCTATCAAAATATAGCCTTGTGGCATGAAAGAGATATTTCTCATTCATCTACAGAAAGAATTATTTTACCAGACGCAACTGAATTATTAGATTATATGTTAAATAGATTTAAAGGTATCTTAGAAAACTTAACAGTTTTCCCTGATAAGATGATTGAAGATATTTATTTAACTAGAGGCGTTATTTTTGCTCAAAGAGTATTATATAAGCTAATTGAAAAAGGCTTTGTTAGAGAAAAGGCTTATGATACTGTTCAACCTATTGCTATGAAGGCATTAGAAGAAAAGAAGCAATATCAAGACCTATTAAAAGAAGATCCTACTGTTTCTAGTATGTTAACTAATGAAGAAATTGATGAATGTTTCACATTAGATTATTATATGAAAAATGTAGATTATATTTACAATCGCTTAGGAATAAAATAGAGGTTAATTATGGATAATGAAAAAATATTAGTCTTAGATTTTGGTGGCCAATATAACCAATTAATCGCTAGACGTGTAAGAGAATGTAATGTATATTGTGAGGTTAAGCCTTATAATATGCCTCTTGATAAAATTAAAGAATTTAATCCAAAAGGTATTATTTTTACAGGTGGACCTAATTCAGTTTATGGAGAAGATTCACCAAAGGTAGATAAAGAAATATTTAATTTAGGTATTCCTGTTTTAGGTATTTGTTATGGATGTCAATTTATGGCATATTCACTTGGAGGAGAGGTATTACACGCTCCTAAATCTGAATATGGTAAAACTTTAGTAAATGTCAATAAAGATTCTTTATTATTCAAAGATTGTAATAAAGAAACTCAAGTATGGATGAGTCATACAGATTATGTATCTAAAGTACCTTCTGGATTTACTATTACAGGTTATACTAATACTTGTCCTGTTGCCGCAATGGAAAATAAAGAAGCTAAATTATATGCAGTACAATTCCATCCTGAAGTTATGCACTCAGTTGAAGGTATGACAATGCTAAAGGCCTTTGTTTATGATGTTTGTGGCTGTGGTGGTGATTGGCGTATGTCAGATTTTGCCAAACAAACAATAGAGGCAATTAGAGCTAAGGTTGGTAGTGGTAAAGTATTATGTGCTCTATCAGGTGGTGTTGATTCATCTGTAGCTGCTGTATTATTATCAAAGGCAGTTGGTACACAACTAACTTGTGTATTTGTAGACCATGGTCTACTTAGAAAAAATGAAGGTGATGAGGTTGAAGCTGTATTTGGTCCTAAGGGTCCATATAAGCTAAACTTCGTTAGAGTAAATGCTAAAGATAGATTTTATGCTAAATTAGCTGGTGTTACTGAACCTGAAAGAAAACGTAAGATTATTGGTGAAGAATTTATTAGAGTATTTGAAGAAGAAGCTAAGAAGATTGGCTCTGTTGATTATTTAGTTCAAGGAACTATTTATCCAGATGTAATTGAATCAGGCTTAGGTAAATCTGCAACTATTAAATCTCACCATAATGTAGGTGGGCTTCCATCAGTAGTTGATTTTAAAGAAATTATTGAACCACTTAGATTATTATTCAAAGATGAGGTTAGACGTGTTGGTCTAGAACTTGGTATTCCTGAATACTTAGTTTATCGTCAACCATTCCCAGGTCCTGGTCTTGGTATTCGTATCATTGGTGAAGTAACAGAAGAAAAAGTTAAAATCGTTCAGGATGCTGATTATATCTATAGAGAAGAAATAGCTAAAGCTGGTGTTGATAAGTCATGCCACTTAGGTCAGTATTTTGCAGCATTAACAAATATGAGAAGTGTAGGTGTTATGGGGGATGGAAGAACTTATGATTATGCCATTGCACTTCGTGCTGTAGAAACATCAGATTTTATGACTGCCGATTGGGCAAGAATTCCATATGATGTTTTAGATATTATATCAAGAAGAATCGTTAATGAGGTATCAGGTGTTAATAGAGTATTATTAGATTGTACATCTAAACCACCTGCAACTATCGAGTTTGAATAAGATTTTAGGGTGTTTTATATATAAGAAGAAAAGGGGGTAAAAAGTGAAGCTTCGATGCTTCACTTTTTACTTATATAAACTTTATTTTTATATGTTATTTTGTTATAATTAGCATAAATTGAGGTTTATATTATGGAAGAAAACACTAAGAAGAAATCATGGCTTCAAAAAATAGATGATAAAGCTGAAGCTAAAGGTAAAACTACTAAATTATTTTGGCAAATTGCTAAATTTACAGTTATTTGTACATTTACTACTGGTATTCAGCTATTATTAGTAAATTTATTATATTTATGGTTAAAAGATTGGAAGGCGCCATTACCTAATTTTTTAGAAACTATT
The DNA here is from genome assembly GCA_024696565.1 of Acholeplasmatales bacterium. Classification (GTDB taxonomy): domain Bacteria; phylum Bacillota_I; class Bacilli_A; order Acholeplasmatales; family Anaeroplasmataceae; genus Anaeroplasma. The sequence goes on from JAILGR010000064.1 coordinate 2,529, forward strand.
TTTGATCCAAAGGTAGTAGGAGATGGAAATGATAACTGGGGATATGTATTACCTTTCTTTGTTTCAAATGCTGTATCTAATACAATTGCTTATTTCTTAAATAAAAAGAAGACATTTAGATCTGATTCACCACTTTGGCACTTTGTTATATATATTGGAGTAATTGTCTTTTTAGTACTTATAATGACTTGGTTCCAAGGTGTTATGGTAGCTTGGATGATTGGAAGCATAGTAGAAGGTTTAGCACCAACTATTGCTTCATTAACTGCAGGCTTTATTCAAGCAGTTGTATTATTTCCACTTCAAAAATTTGTACTATCTAGAGAAAGTAAAAAAGAACAAACATATAAAATATAATTCCATCTCTTATGAGGTGGATTTTTTAATATTTGTTAATAGTCTATACATTTTCATTTTATAACACTTTATCTTTTTTGTTTTTATTGTAAAAGATTGTTTGATATGCTACAATATTTCTTGGTTTCGTGTTTAAGGTGATATTATGGTTAAAATTGATTTAATTACTGGATTTTTAGGGTCTGGTAAGACTACATTTTTAAAACAATATGCAACACATTTATTAACCAAAGGCGAAAGAATTGGTATCTTAGAAAATGACTATGGTCCAATTAATGTCGATATGATGGTTTTGAATGATTTAAGGGGAGATAATCTAGAAATTGAAATGATTTCTGGAGGATGTGATATTGATTGTCACAAAAGAAGATTTAAAACGAAACTAATTCAAATGGCGATGTCTGGCTATACTAGAGTTATTGTAGAACCCTCTGGTATCTTCGATACTGATGAATTTTATGATTTAGTATATGATGAACCACTAGATAACTTCTATGAGATAGGCAATGTCATTACCATTTTTGATTCTAATCTTGATACTTTAGATTCAACAACTAGATTTTTACTTGGAAATCAACTTGCGTCTTGTGGAATAGTTATTGCATCTAAGGCAAAAGATAAGAAGAAAGAAGATATCTTAAATTATCTAAATGGAGTTATGAAGGATGTAGAATGTAATAGAGTTTTTAAAGATGATATTATTTTATATGATAATAATCCATTTACAGATGATGAATTTAATAAAATAGATAATTCAAGATACCACTCATACTCTTATTTAAAAACTCCAATTATGGAAAATAATGAATTTTCATCTTTATATTTTATGAATGAAAATCTTAGTGAAGAAAAAATATTATCTTTAGCTTCCTTATTTAATGATAAGTTGTGTGGCAATATTATACGTATTAAGGGCTTTTATAAAAAGGATGGTAGATGGTATTTATTAAATATGACTAAGGATGAAAAA
>JAILGR010000020.1 GCA_024696565.1 Acholeplasmatales bacterium
AGTAATGCTTCATATAGCTTATCTTTTTCTAAAGTATCAATAACAATACATTTTTTACAAACAGCATCTAATTCTTCTTTTGTAATTTCTTTTAATAAATGACCTTTAGAAATAATACCATACTTAGTAGCTACTAAAGACAACTCAGATAAAATATGAGATGAAATTAAAAAAGTAATACCTTTTTCTTTATTTAAATTTAAAATTAAATTACGTAATCCAACAATTCCTTCAGGGTCAACACCATTTAATGGTTCATCTAATACCATAAATTCAGCATCAGATAATAAAGCCATAGCAATACCCAGTCTTTGTCTCATACCTAAAGAATAATCAACAGCCTTCTTAGGATTATCATACATACTACCTAATCCTACTAATTCTAAAGTCTTTTTAATCTTTTCTTCATCATTAATACCTAAAATTAATGATAACTCTTTTAGGTTATCTCTAGCATTTAATGCTGGATAAATAGATGGTGATTCTACTACAGCTCCAAGCTTTCTTCTAACCTCATAAATTTTTGGATCATTTGATTTTACACCAAATAATTCAAATGAACCTGCATTGGGTCTAATTAATCCAGATAATATACGAATTATAGTAGTTTTTCCACTACCATTTTCACCAACAAAACCATAAATATCACCTTTATTTACAGTCATGTCTACTTCATTTAAAACCTTTTGACCACTATATATTTTTACAAGACCAGATGTTTTTAAAACACACTCAGACATTTGATGCCTCCACTTCTTCTTTTTCTTTATTATCTATAGGCTTTTCTGAAGCTTCTTTTTCTAATCTAGCTTTCTCTAGGCTTCTAATATATAAAAAACCAACAGTCCCACCTAAAAAAATAATTGCTAAACCAGTAATCATATCTACATACCACAAATGCCATAATGTTTCAAACCAACAAATATATGCTGCACAAGCAATCGCAATATAAAAGATAACTAAAATTACTTCTTTGTAATACCTTTTCAAATAATCTTTCATATTAATACTCCTTTTTATTATCAATATTCATATATTCTTGATAAAGTTTTTTACATTCTTCTCTATCTAAACATTTAGAGAATTCTTGTTTTTCTTCATCAGTCATATTATAAAACTTATTGTCTCTAAATCCAATCTCTTCTGTATCTAAGACATTACATCCATAATATACTTTTTCTATGTTAGCCCATAAAATTGCCCCAAAGCACATAGGACATGGTTCACCAGTAGTATATAAGATACAACCACTTAAATCAAATGTATTAAGACGTTTACAAGCATCTCTAATTGCCATCATTTCTCCATGGCAAGTAGGATCATTATTTAATATTACTTGATTATGGCCCCTACCTACTACTTCGCTACCTTTTACAATTACAGAACCGAAAGGTCCACCATGACCAGCTCTAATTCCCATTCTTGCCTCTTCAATGGCAAATAACATATATTTATTCAATATATCACTACTCCTTTAAAATATTAGATTTATCAATAACTCTAATAACCTCTTCCAAAACTTCCTTCGGTTTCACTAACGCAATTCTAACATATCTATCTCCAAGCTTACCAAAGACAATACCAGGAGTAACTAATACACCAGTTTTTTCTAATAGGTCATTGGCAAATTCTAAACTACCACTATATTTATCAGGTATTCTTAAAAACATAAACATAGTTCCTTTACTTTTATTTACCTTCCAACCTATAGAATTTAGACCATTATATAAGAAATCTCTTCTTTCTTCATATTTTAATCTTTGTTCTTCGATAACACTTTTATCAACATTTAATGCCTCAATAGCTCCATATTGTAGTGGATAAAACATACCAAAATCATATTGGCTTCTTAATACCTTAAATCTTTTAACAACTTTAGGATTACCTAAGAAAAATGATATTCTAGCTCCAGTCGTATTATATGACTTTGATAATGAATAGAATTCACATCCTACCTCTTTGGCCCCATCTAATGATAGAAATGAGAATGATTCATTATCATCAAATATGATATCAGAATATGCATTATCATTAATAATAATAAAATCATATTTCTTTGCTAAAAGAATAATTTCTTTATATCTTTCCTTTGTTATTACACCACCAGTAGGATTAGATGGATAAGAAATAATAACAAACTTAATCTTCTTTAATACTTCTTCTCCAAGTAAATCTAATCTTGGCATAAAATCATTTTCTTCTAACAAAGGATAAGTAATAACATTACATCTAGCAAATTTAGCACATGCTGAAAAAGCAACATATCCTGGGTCTGGTAATAGACAATAATCATTAGGATCAGCAAATAACATACCAACATGACACATACCTTCTTGTGTACCATTAACAGTCATTACCATATCCTTAGTTAAATTAACATCAAATCTTTCTTTATAATGTTTAATAAACCTATCAATTAAGATGTCTAAATCCCTTAAAGAATATTTTGTATTTTCACTATTAACATTATTTTTAATTGCGTCTAAAAATGATTCTTCTGGCTTGAAATCAGGAGTTCCAACAAATAAATCATAGATTTTCTTTCCCTTTTTTTCCAAATCTATTTTTTTATTTGTTAAATTTGCAAATACTCCCTCTTCAAAAGAATCAATAAACTTTGAAAATTTCATAATCAATCCCTCAGGATTATACTATATCACTTTTTTAATACTTTTTAAATAGAAAAAAGCATACTATAAAATGTTAAATCCATATATTTCTAGTCATTAGTATATTGGTATGCCAATCTTGGAGAATGGAATTTATCATTAATATGAATAATACCACAATATTTAAAACCATTATCTAAAATGACTCTTTGCATAACCTTATTATCTTCGTGGGTATCTATTCTAACATTATTTAATAAAGATTTAGCATAATTGGCTATAATTTTAAATATTCCTTTGTAACCACTTCTTTTTGCAACCATATGAATAGTTACATAATCTTCATTATTTAACCAACTGCCATCTATTTTTAAGTAAGTATCATCTATACCAAAGATTAAAGCAAATACTGCTACAATATTTTTACCATCTACTATTTGATAAAAGCTTCCTTCATTTAATCTTTTTATTATTAAAGCTTTATCTGGTCTATGATCTTTAGTCCATTGCTTCAAATTTCCACTTTTTCTCATAAATTTAATGGCATCATCATATATCTTTAGGTATTCATCTATATTATTTTTATTGCCTTTTTGAATTTCCATTATAACACCTACTTTCTTAAATTATTATACATTTCATTTTTATAAATAATAACTAATCTTAAAATATATATTTAGAATATTGAAAAAGAGATGCAAAGTTTGCATCTCCTTTTATATTATAAAGCTTTAGTAAATTTCTTGAAATGATTGATTCCTTCTTCAGTCATCTTATAAACACCTGCGTTTTCTAATATCTTCGCATATGTTTTACCGATTTCTTCTTTAACAATTGAATCAACATTTTCTTCATTAAATTGATATTTAGCTTGTAATTCTTTTATCCAAGCTTCATGTTTTTCTGTTGCTTCAGATATTTTAGCTCTACCAAGTAATATTTCTTTTACTTCAGCCATTTCATTCTTTAATCTTGCAGGTAATACGGCTAAGCCCATTACTTCGATTAAACCAATGTTTTCTTTCTTTATATGATGATATTCTTGATGAGGATGGAATAATCCTAATGGATATTCTTCTGTAGTTAGATTATTTCTAAGTACTAAATCCATTTCATATAAACCATCTTTTTTACGAACGATTGGTGTAATTGTATTATGTCTTACACCATCAGTGTAAGCATAAATTGATACTTCTTCATCAGAATAATCAATCCAAGTATTTAGTATATGTTCTGCTAAATTAGCTATTTCATCTTTGTTATTAGAATGTACTCTAATGACAGATAGTGGCCATTTTACAATTGATAAACTACAGTTTGGATAGCCATCTACTTTAAAATCGTAAATGGATTTTGCATCTTCCATTGCGAAATGATAATGTCCACCTTGGAAATGCTCATGAGCTAAAATAGAACCACCAACGATTGGTAAATCAGCATTAGAACCAACAAAATAATGTGGTAAGTAATCAACAAATGATAATAGCTTTCTCATTGTTGGCTTATCAATAATCATTGGTTTATGTACTTTATTAAATACAATACAGTGTTCATTATAATATACATATGGAGAATATTGTAAATAGAAATCTTCTCCTTCCATATGTAGTGGAATAATTCTATGGTTTCCTCTTGCAGGATGATTTAGTCTACCAAGATAGCCTTCATTTTCCTTACATAATTGACACATAGGATAGCTTGATGCCTTTTGATTTTTCATCGCAGCAATAGCTTTAGGATCTTTTTCTGGTTTAGATAAGTTAATTGTAATATCTAATTTACCATATTCAGTATCAGTTTTCCATTTAACATCCTTTTGTATTCTATCCTTACGAATATAATTTGTTGCTACTGAAAAGTCATAATACCAATTTGTTGCTAAAAGCTTATCTTTAGCATAAATAACATTATATTTTTTAATAACATTTGATGGTCTATCTGTAAAAATAGCCATTAATTCAGTATCAAAAATATCTCTTTCAGTAATAGAATCATTTATTAGATTCTTACTTACTGCATAATCAGTAATTCCCTTTAATAATTCATGTAACTCTAACTCTTCTGCAATTTCATCAACATAATCATCTAATTTTAATAATGCTAATACTCTATTAGTAGCATATACAATATCATCTTTTTCAATTAGATTCTTATTTACTGCATAATTAACTAATCCTTTAATATAAGAATAAACCATAATTTTCCTCCTCAAGATGAATATGTTATTCTTTAATACCTGCAGCTAGCTTAACACATTCATACGCACCATTATAATAACCACTTTTCTTTAGTTCGTCAATTCTATTACACATATGAATTAAAATTTCTTTATCACTTAATAATCTATCTAACATTTGGTTAACAGTTTTCTCTGTTGGACACTCAAAAGTACCATCTCCAAGTTCAGATGAATTAACTGCACCATAAACTTCATGTCCACCAATATGTCTCATAAATACCTTTGGAATTGGGTAATATGCAAGCTCAGATGGTTTAGTAACTAAAATGTCACATTCAGGCATTAATAAGTTAGTAGCATATACTGCTTCAAAAATATCATTATTACAAATAGCATATACACCTTTAGCATCATTATTTCTTAAATTCTTAACGAATTCTTTAAATTCATTATATTTATTGAAATATGTATTAGCTTCTACATTAATAGCCTTTTGCATCTTTAAATATACATCTTGATGATCACCAAAATTAATAAATAATGCAACCTTATTTTGTTTAACATATGGCAATAAATGCTTAACCATTGCTAAGAACATATCAAAACCAGCACCAGCTCCACCAACAGTTAATAAAATACGAATAGGCTTATCATTATTAATTCTTTCGATTCTCTTTTTGTTATCTTCTTCTAAATTAACTAATAATTCATGATCAATAAATCTACCAACCATCTTTAATTCAGCTTCAGGAATTCCTTTTAATGGTTTATCTGCAAAACCATTTAACATCTTATAACCTAAATAAGCAAAAGGAGTTTGAACAGCATGAATTGCCCCTTCTGATAAATGAAGTGCCATAGGCCAGTTATCAGGGATAGCATTTACTACATGAGTAAATCCTGCATGAATTGCTCCTTGGCTTGGCCATACATGAGTTGCAATATATGGAGTATCCTTTGGAAGACTCTTTAAAATTGGAACTAATAATTCAGCATTCTTTTGATCTTTAGCATTATAAGTTAATTTTTTAAATCCTTCACTATTTAATGGTTCCCAGAAGAAATGATTAAATAGATGAGATTTTTGACTCAATCTAGAAGCCATAGAATATAGCTTATTTTGTTCTTGAATCATCTTACCACCAGTTGCATCAAAGCCAGCTAAATTAAGCCAATATGGAGTAAATCCTAAAGCTTTAGCACAAGATGCCATCGCAATAGAAATACGATAATGACCAAAGCCCATACGAATGTTACCAACAATTAATGGTTTTTCTCCTAAAGGGGCTACAATATCCTTAAATACTAGATTTTGGCATCCCATAAAATCTAGCGAAGGAATAGGTTCAAGCCCTAGCTTATATTCTTTATTAGAATCATCACCATATTTTTTTTTAAATTTCTTTTTAGATTTATTAGCAGCCTTAATAGTCTTTTTATCTATTGGGTTACCAAAAATCACACTAGTCTTATCTACCATCTTCTAATACTCCCTTTTCTGTATTATATCTAGTGTTAATAACTTTGCCATTAATATTGTAAGATAGACGAATATAAATTCCTTCTCTTACATATTTTATATCTTTAGCATTCTTAGATAATTCAAAAGCATATGATAATAATTCTTTAGATTCATCATCATAATTCTTAATATTATCTGAAGTCATTAATACATTACCAAATAATGCATTAATAACAAGTAATGCTTCTTTTTGTTTCTTAGATAATTCAATATTATCATCTCTTAATAAGAATACATCTGGATCATTTAAGAATAAATGTCTGTTAAATATACTTCTATAAATGGTATTTTGTAATGTAATCTTAGTAGATATTCTTTCTCTATGAGCCATTCTCATAAACCAAACATCATCAAATTTAAGTGATACATCTGGTCCAATTCTTAAGAAATCAAAATAACTAGATGATGCAAATGGTAATGCACCACAGCCTAAGATTAATTTATCCTTTAATGTATCTCTAATTAACTTATAAGCCATTTCAGTAGCCATAGCCTTAGTCTTATCATAATATCTTGGTAAAGATATAGCATATAAGAAGTCTAGTTTAAAGAAATCAAAGCCTAATTCCATATAATATTCTAAGCATTTCTTTACATAATCCATAGCTTCTTTATTATCAATATCTAATGCATAAAATCCACTCCAGTTACCACCACATTTAATGTAGTTACCCACTTTATCCTTTTTGAAATATTCTTTATGTTCATTAAATAATTTAGATTTTTCTTCAGCTACAAATGGAGCAAGCCAAATACCTGCCTTATATCCTTTAGAATGAATCTTATCTACTATTTCTTTAAAACCATTTGGAAATTTATTAGGATCTATATCTAACCAATCACCAACAAATGTTTCATATCCATCATCAATTTGGAATAAATTAAATCTTTCATCTAAGGCATCTAAATCTCTTAAGATAATAGATTCATTAATATTTTGATAATAGTTATACCAAGAAGTATATCCTAATACTTTATTATTTTCTTTTTCAGGGAAAGCTTCATAGAAAGCTTTTAAACCAAGTTCATAACTATCATAAAATGAATAATCAAATACAGTAAATTCTTCCCCTGCTTTAATAACATATTTTCTTACATCTGATACTAATCTAATTTTCTTTTCTTTTCTAAATACTTCATAAATTAGATAAGCATTTTTGTAATTATTATTAAAACTAAAGAATTCCTTATCGCCTTTAATATAGAAAATATCATATCCATGTAGTTTATTCTTATCATAATCATACAATAAGACATCACCATATCTATCAAAAGCAAATTTATTGATTAATACATCCTTACTTTTGCCATAAATATCATTATTTTTAGCAGCTTTGAAGAATCTTTTAGCTCTTCTTGCTAGCTTCTCTGGCTCTGTAATATATGATTCTTTAGTATCAGTCCAAGACTGATAACCATTTAAGAAGAATTTAGATGTTTGAGAAAACTTAATATCTAAGCTGATTTCAGCTTGGTGAATAACAATATCATTAATTGCTTTTAATGTAATAATTTCTCTATTATCTTCTTTTTTGATATTAATGATTACATTATTATCTGTAGCATTAGTTGTTATTCTATTTTCTTTTTTTACATCTTTATTATCCTTTTGTGCATAATAAGTTAAATTAAACATTAAATCACTACCCCTTATCGTAATTAATATTATTGATATTCACTGTTAAATAACAACTAGATTTCTTCTAAAATACCCTCTTCAGGATCATATATCATAACATGAGAAGCATCATCTAAATCATAAGATATTCTAATCTTATTATCATCTCTTCTTATATATTCTACGTTTTCTACACAGTTTTGAATATGAACAATATTGTCAAATATTTTTGCCGCTCTTTTATCATAATTTTGATATAATGCAGCATATGTTGTAATATCATCTGATGTCATCAAAATAGAGCCAAAAATAGCATTAATCATTGCTAAAGAATATTTTTGTTCAAATGACATTTTTAATTCTTTACGTAATAAGAATACATCTGGATCATTCATAAATACTTTACCATTAAAAATAGAACGATAAATTGTATTTTGAATAGCTACCTTTGTTGAATTTCTTTCTCTATGCATTTTTCTCATTACCCATGAATCATCAAATTCAGATGTAATAGATGGCCCGATTCTTACATAATCAAATACCCCAAAGGCTGGTGACATATTACAGCTATTACCTAAAATAATACTATCTTGTAATACATCTCTTAAAAATCTATATGCTTCACATGCTACCATACTTCTATTCTTGCCCTCATAAAGTGGTAAGGATACAGCATATAAGAAATCTAATTTAAAGAATTCAAATCCTAAATCTTTAAAATATAATAAGCATTCTTTAATATAGGCTCTTACTTCTTCATTATAAAAATCAAGTGCATAAAAGCCACCCCAGTTAGAACCACATTTTACTGGCTTTCCATCAACTAGTTTTAACCAGTTTGGATGATTCTTTACAAGCATTGAGCCTTCTTGAGCTACAAATGGTGCAACCCAAATACCAGGCATTAGCTTTTTTTCTTTTATTTTATTTACTACATTTTTTAGTCCATTTGGAAATTTATTACTATTACAGATTTTCCAATCTCCAACAAAAGACTCATAACCATCATCAATTTGGAATAATTCAAAATTATTA
>JAILGR010000131.1 GCA_024696565.1 Acholeplasmatales bacterium
TAACAGTCATATCTATTCAGGCTTTTTTTATTAATTATAGATATGTTAGGTTAAATATTTTTAAAAAACGAGGTGAGAATGAGCAAAGGATTATTTTAGGGGGTTATTTTACTACAATTTAAAAACTGAATATTTAAACTATTTATCATTAATGAAAAGAAAAAAAGGAGAAAAAAATGAAAAAAGGGTTTAAAAAAATAGGGGTTTTATTAACTGCATTATCTGTATTCGCTTTAGCTTCTTGTGGTAATAATGAAACAACTAAAGCTGATGGAGTTGATGAAAACGAAAATTATTATAGTGAATTAGCATCCACATCTGATGGCGTTTCAATTGCTAATTCTTTGACAGCTAATTCCATCAATAATGGTAATATTTTCCATGCTTGGAACTGGTCTATGTCTACTATTTCATCTAACTTAGATAGTATTAAAAATGCAGGTTTTACAACAATTCAAACTTCACCTATGCAACCACAAAAGGATTACTGGTCTGGAAATACAGCTAAGGATGCATGGTGGAAATTATATCAACCACTAGGATTTAGTATTGCAACAAAGAATAATGCATTAGGTACAAAATCTCAATTAACTTCAATGGTTAGCAAGGCTCACCAAAAGGGATTAAAGGTTATCGTTGACGTTGTTGCTAACCACTTAGCTGGTTCTTATAATCAACTAGATGGTGCTGTAAAAGAATATGAACCAACAATTTATGGTTCAAATGGTAATTTATCTGGTGGTGCTATGCTTCACTCTGAAACATTATATGGAGCAAATGATGGAGCAAACACTACAAATGGTAACATCGGTTTACCAGATTTAAATACTCATCATTCACATGTACAAAATAGAGTATTATCTTTGTGTAAAGAATATATTGATTGTGGTGTAGATGGTTTCAGATTTGATGCTGCAAAGCATATCGAAACTGATAACCAATATGAACCATATGGTGCATCTGCTTTCTGGCCTACAGTAATTAATGGTACTACTTCTTATGCTAAATCAAAGGGTAAAGCTACACCTTACTATTATGGTGAAATCTTATATTCTTGTGGTAATAATAGAAGCTATTCTTGGTATACAAAATACATGGACGTTATCGACAACAGATGTGGTAACGATTTAAGAAATAGTTTCAATAGTGGTTATGCTTCAGCTTCTAGCTACTACAATTCAACAGGCTTTTCTTCCGGTGAAAGAGTTGTAGTTTGGGGCGAATCTCATGACACTTATGCAAATGACGATCATGAGTCAACTAATGTTTCAATTTATAATGTAAATAAGGCTTATGCAATCATGGGTGCAAGAAATGGTGCTAAGTGCTTATATTTAGCTAGACCTACTGATTCTACTGGTACTTCTGCTTGGAATTCTTGTTCAACTAAGCTTGGTGCTAAGGGTTCTTCTGCTTATACATGGACTGAAGTAGGTGCAGTTAATAAGTTTAGAAATTACTGGGGAACTGCAAATGAATATATCTATAATTCTTCTAACTTCGCACAAGTTGTAAGATATAATTCTTCTGAATCTGGTATGGTTTTAGTAAGTGGTAATGGTAACAAGACTGCTTCTAATGTTTCTGTTCCTTCAGTTATGAAGAATGGTTCTTATAAAGATTTAGTTACTGGTAATACATTTACAGTTTCTTCTGGTAAAGTTTCTGGTCAATTAGGTGATTGTGGTATTGCTGTATTATATAGCACAAATTCTTCTAATAATAACAACAATAACAATAATACTAATATGGACATGAATACTATTTACTTTGTAAATACAAAGAATTGGTCAAACGTTTATGTTTATGCTTGGGAAGGCAATGGTGGTTCAGGTCATCAAAATTCTTCTTGGCCAGGTGTAAAGATGACTAAGACATCTGAAAAAGTAAATGGTTATTATGTATGGAAATATACAAGCACTAACTTCTTAAGTAAGTGGGAAAATGTAATCTTCACTAACAATTCTGGTAGCCAAACTAACGATATTAAGATTTCTCTAAACCAATATGATTATAATGGTAATGCTACATTACATGCATCTACTGGTTCTGGTAGTGAAACTAATAACAACAACACAATTTACTTCATCAATACAAAGAATTGGTCAAATGTTTACGTTTATGCTTGGGAAGGCAATGGTGGTTCAGGTCATCAAAATTCTTCTTGGCCAGGTGTAAAAATGACCAATACTGGTAAGAAAGTAAATGGTTATTATGTATATTCTTATACTCAAACTGGCTTCTTTACTAAGTGGCAAAAAGTAGTATTCACTAATAATTCTGGTAGCCAAACTAAGGATATTACATTAACTAAGAATTGCTACAATGCTGCTGGTACAGCAAGCAATTATGCTGGTTAAAATCTATTAAAAATCAAGTCTGTCAGTCCTTCTGACAGGCTTTTTTTATGTCCCCAAAAACAACCATTTTTGCATTCACTATTTTTAAAAGTGTTGTTATATTTTCTTACAAAAAAGCGTTATTTTGGGTGTTTTTATGAAGCATTAATGAGGAATATAAAAAGAGCAAAATATAAAATTTAAGGCAAAATAAAACGCTTTTTCGGTGGGTTTTACGAAAATTTTTAAATTAAAGTGAAATTTTTAAAAAAATCGAACACTTTTGAATCATTTTCATTTTGTTACATACTCTTACATATTTTTTACAAAAAATATATATGTTATAATTAACCAAAGGAGATGTTTTTTTATGAAACGAAAAATGACTTTGTTTTCAATAGTATTATGTGGATTATTCTTAGTTTCTTGTAACACTTCTACTACACCAACTGATGGCGCTAAAGACGGGGATGAAAATAAACCACCAGTAATTGATGTGGAAGGGGATAAAACACACGACCATACATATAGTGATGATTGGTCTTTTGATGAATATTATCATTATCATGAATGTGAATGCAATGCTAAAAAAGATGTTGAAGAACATAAGTGGGATACAGGAACTATAACTAAAGAAGCCACAGAAACTGAAGATGGAAGCATTACCTATACTTGTACTGTTTGTGGACATAAAAAAACTGAAGTGATTCCAAAAACAGGGCCTATCACCAATGGCGGTGAATTAGAAGATGATGGCGAAGACTGGGGGGAACCACATAAATAATTGATTCACAACTAAAAAAAATAACATAATTTTGAAAGAAGAAAAATTTGGAGAGCAAAAAGGAGACATTACATGAAAAATTATGAAACACCAGCTATTATTGATGAAGTAATAGTTTTAGAAGACATTATCGCAGTGTCTAATCAAGGAGCGGGAAATAGTGAATCAGGAGATAGTTCATCTCTAGAAGATTTATTCCCACAATTATAGGAGCTTAAAAATGAAAAGAAAATTTAAATTATTATTCTTGTTGTTAAGCGCCTTTATATTAGGATTTGGAAGCTTCATAACTATTTATGCAGCAGCCCCATTAACAAGCCTTATTGATGTAGAGTTAGAACAACAAGAAAGCTTAGTTAACGATAAAATTAGATACGTTTCTACTTTAGAATTATCAGGCAGTACAACATTGGAAGATATTACAACTATTGATGTTGAATTGTCTTTAATCAAATCTGGACAAGCTACTAGAAATACTGAAGTATCAATTACAAAAGTATTTGATTCTATCAGCGGTACTAATGGTAAACCACAAGTTGATAACACATATTATGCTGTTTATACAATTACCAATTTAGCTGCTTCTTATCCAGGATACACTTTACAATCAACTTTTGAATATAACTATAAAGATGGCACTAGTGAAAAAACAAATACTATTTCTTATGTTATTCCATCTGTTTATAGCTTAAATTCTGGTTCAGGTTCATTCCCTACTACTTCTCCATTATTTGCCGACAATGTACAAGACGGACAAATCCTACAATGCTTCTGTTGGTCTTATAATGAGATTATGGAATACTTACCAAAGATCGCATCTCAAGGATTTACAGCCATTCAAACATCACCTGTTCAAGTTTGTAAAGAAGCAACAGTTGATGAATTAGGCAATGGTAAAAATGCTAAGGGTGTTTGGTGGGCATATTACCAACCTGCAGCATTTACAATTGATGATACAGGTGATAATGCTATGGGTACTCCTGAAGAATTCCAACAAATGTGCACTATGGCACATCAATATGGAGTCAAGGTATTGGTTGACGTAGTTGCAAACCACTTAGGAAATCAATGGGTTGCAGACTGCTTATGCGAAAGAGCTTATTATTATGAATGGGAAATTGCAGGTATGTCAGCTCCAGCAAATGTTAATGCTCAACCTGGTAAGGCAGGATATATCCCATATACTGGTGAATATTGGAAGTTCGATAATGGTACTGAATCAACTGTTCCAGTAATTGATACATATTATTATGCTGATACATTAAAATTCCATCCATACTTGATTCAAAACAACGATGAAGCTGGAAATGTTACTCAAGGTAATATTGGTATGATGGACTTAGATACTTCAGATCCAGTTGTTCAAGATGCTGTAGCTGATTATCTAGAAGAATTAATTGAATATGGCGTTGATGGATTTAGATTTGATGCTGCAAAGCATATTGAAACTCCAGAGGATGATCCTTCAATCGCATCTGATTTCTGGCCAACAGTTATGAATAGAGCTAATGCTAAAGCTGCTTCTTTAGGAAAAGATATTTATGCATATGGTGAAATCTTAAATAGACCTGGTATTGATAGAAGTCTTGGTTGGTATACAAAATATGGTGTAGCAATCACAGATTCTGGTTTAGGCCATGGAATCGTTGAAAATGGCGGTTCTGGTTTTGGTAGTTTCAATGGTGCTGATGGAAATAACTATATTGATTACAAAGAAAATATGGTAACTTGGGCTGAATCTCATGATAACTATATGGGAACTCAAGATACTCACAATAAATCTGAAACAGTTATCAATAGAGCTTATGCAATTCTTGCAGCTAGAAAAGATTTCTGTACATTATATTGTGCAAGATTTGAAGATTATGATACTTCTACAATTGGTAATGTAGCTTGCTTAAACGGATGGTCTTACGACTGTGTTGGTGCAGCTAATAAATTCCATAACTTCTATGCTAAATTAGATGCAGATGAAAGCTGTTATGACTCAAATGGTTATAACTGTATTGAAAGATTTGTAAATAGTAACTCAAATCAAAATGGTATTGTTATTGTTGGTAATGCAGGTGCTTGTTCAGTTTCAACTTCCCATTTAGCAAATGGTACATATACTGATCAAGTAACAGGTAACACATTTACAGTATCTAATGGTACAATTTCTGGTACTGTTGGTGATTCTTGTGTTGCTGTAATCTTCAACAACACTTCTTCTGAAGTAGGTAAAGTATCTATTTCTTCTACTTCACCAAAATCATTCTATACAGCATCAACAACTGCAACATATGTAATCAACAATGCAAAATCTGCAACATTAACAATTAATGGTGAAACATCAAATATTACATCTGGTGCATCAATTACATTTGGTTATGATATGCAAGTTGGTGATACAAAGACAATTACAATTAGCGCAACAGGCTTAGACAACACAGTAATTAGTCAACAATATGTATATACTAAAGTTGCTGCCCCAAAAACATATAGAATTTATTTCGAAAAACCTAGTGATTGGACATCAGTAAGTGCAATTGTATTTGGTGGCTCTACAACACAAACTACTCTTCCAACAACATATGATTCAACTACTGGTACATATTATGTTGAATATTTAGAAAACACATATACAAAAGTACAATTTACAAATGGTGTGAATAAAACTGAAGTAATCACTTTAGAAGATGGAGCAACTTATAGATTAGCTGATAAATCAAGTGCTGTATATTTTGCAAATGATTGTAATTGGGCTAATGTAAATGTTTATATGTGGACAACAGATGAAGAAACAGGTGAAACAAAGAAAAATGCCGAATGGCCAGGTGTTCAATTAACTAGTGTTGATTCTGAAACTGGATACTTTATGGTTGATACTACAGGATATGATAATATCATTTTCAACAATGGCTCAAGTCAAACTCCAGATATTGCATTAGCAAGTTCTGAATATCCAATTGTTTATCATTTAGTTGATGGAGCTGTAAACTATGGTTATTTAGTAACAAAAGGTGATGTTTGTGAACATACATATGGTACTCCAACATTTACATGGACAGGATTTGAAGCAACTGCTACATTTGTTTGTACAAATTGTAATAAAGAAAATGTAATTACATGTACTATTACATCTCAAGTAACTAAAGAAGCTACTGAAACTGAAACAGGTATTAGAACTTATACTGCTACTGTTACATTAAATGGTAATACTTATACAGATACAAAAACTGAAGTACTTCCATTAGTTGGTTCTGTAACTACAGTTGAAAGAGTTGAACCTACTTGTACTACAGCTGGTAATATCAAATATTATATTTCTGGTGGCAAATATTATTCTGATGAGGGATGTTCAAATGAAATCACACTTGAATCAACTATCTTGCCTGCAACAGGTCATAGTTATGAATTATCAATTTCAGGTAACACTTATACTTATGCTTGTGAAAACTGTGATGAAGTAATCAATATTCAAGGTATCAAGATTCATTATGATGGTGATATATCAACATATACAGATATTTGGTTCTGGTATGATGGTGGTTCAGGACAAAATGTAGCTTTATCTAATACTGATAGCTATGGCCATTACGCTTTAGCAACACCAGATATGTTTGGTGGAATCACAAAACTATGCTTCATAGTTAAGAGTGATAGCTGGGCTAAAGACTATAGTGAAGACCGTTCTATTGATCTTACACATTTAGTTCCTGATAATGATGGTTATTACCACATTTACTTAAAAACAGGCGTTGGTACTATTTATACAGATGCTTCACAAAGCGTTATTTACTCATAATTAAAAATATATAAGGGGTCCCTCTTATGAGGGCTCCCTCAATATATATAA
>JAILGR010000009.1 GCA_024696565.1 Acholeplasmatales bacterium
TAGAAGAATAAATCATTATAAATGTGATTGATATTATTTCAGTTATACTTGTATGAATTATTATATAAGTTAGCAAAAATGCTGCATTAGCATTACTATAATTAGAAAAAATAGAAATTATTCCAATAAAAAATAATAAAATAATCGATGTATATTTAATCAATAAGCGAACCCATGGCAAATAAGCTATTCCATTGTTAATTTTTATAGTTTTAACCCCGTATGAATCTAAACATTCGTTTAAACCCATATATATGTTTTTATACATTTTTACAGAATTATTAAATGAATTTAAGAAATTTCTGACATCACCTATTAAATCTTTATGGTGATGTGGCCTATTGTCTATTATTTCTTTTTCTTCATAAGCATTAATGAAATGGATATTTACGATAGATAATAAATCTACTTGTTTATGGACTATAAAATTTTCAATAGCATCAGGAATCAATACAAATGGTACCATAAGTATTATAATGAAACCAAGGGAGTTCTTTTTGTCACCTAAAAATAAATTATTATCTAAAAGAGCTTTATAAGTTAGGATTATAGTGGCAAATATAATTATCTCTAATAATGGAATTATAAAAGATGAAGCAACTAAGACTTTTATAGATTTTTTTAAAATGTGACGTTTTTCTTTAATTCTTTTTTTTATATCATCATTCATTTTCATTCTCCAAATTAAACTAAGGGTATTATAACATAAACAAAATATGTTGAAAAGAAAAAAACAGGAGGCTTGATCTCCCGTTTTTTATAATTATGCTCTGTTGTAGAATTCGACAATTTGTTGTTCTTGAATTTCAGGTAAGAATTCATTTCTTTCTGGAATACGAACTAGAGTACCAACCATCTTATCTGCATCATAAGATACATATTCTGGACGAGCTAACTTAGCTTCTAAAGAAGCCTTAATAACTACTAAGTTCTTAGAAGTTTCTTTAACAGAAATAGTTTGTCCTGGTTTTACTCTGTAAGAAGCAATGTCAACCTTCTTACCATCTACTGTAATATGACCATGGTTAACTAATTGTCTAGCTTGTGGTCTAGTAGATGCGAAACCTAAACGGTATACAAGGTTATCTAGACGGCATTCTAATAACTTTAAGAAGTTAACACCAGTCATACCTTCCATCTTAGATGCTTCATTGAAAGTCTTAACGAATTGCTTTTCTGAAACGCCATAAGTGAATCTAACCTTTTGCTTTTCATGTAATTGTAGAGAATATTCTTTCTCTTTTGTGCGCTTTGCGCCATGTTGACCTGGAGCGTATTTTCTCTTGATTAATTCTTTTCCTGTTTCAGAAATAGAATAACCTAAACGACGAGATACTTTCCAGCTTGATCCTGTAAATCTTGACATTTTATGTCCTCCTATAAATATTTTATTATTTTGGAGGGTAACGTCTTAGCCCATAACAACTAGGATATCTTAAATGAAATGTTCACCATCAAGCAGCGAAGGTTACTATTTAAACCATAAAAGCTTTAAGATATTTGTTAGAGTATTTGGACTGCTGCCTTTTACCCACGCTATCAAATTATATCATTTGAGAAAAGTCATGTCAAACATTTTTTTAAATATAATTAATTATATTTCTTTTAGTTTTAAAACTCTTATGATATAATGCATGCGTAAAGAGTCTAAGGAGGCAATTATGATTTACAATCAGATTTTAGTTCGTTTTGGTGATTTAACTCTAAAGGGGAAGAATCAAAAAGTATTTTTAAAAACATTATATCGTTTAGTAAAAGAAAAGATGGAAGGCTTAGCTGTTGATATTGAATTTCAACATGATAGAATTTTTATTCATTTAAATAATGAAGATCATAATAAGGTATTAGAACATTTAAATCTAATATCAGGTATTTCATCTTGTTCACTTGTTGTTAAGTGTTCTGATGATATTAATGATATAAAAGAGACTGCATTAAAGTTAATGAAAGAAGTAGTAACTAAAGAAGTTACTTTCAAAGTGAGCACAAAAAGAGCGGATAAAAATTATCCAATTCATTCATTAGATTTAACTAAGATGGTATCAGGATATGTTTTAGCTAATAATCAAATGTTAAAAGTAGATGTTCATAACCCAGAAGTAGAATTACATATTGAAGTTAGAGGTGGGGCATGTTATTTATTCAATACTAATATTAGGTTAATGGGTGGTTATCCTGTTGGAGTTGCAGGAAAAGGTTTATTAATGTTATCAGGTGGTATTGATTCACCAGTGGCTGGATATTTGGCAATGAAACAAGGCGTTGAAATTGAGTGTATTCATTTTGAATCTACTCCTCTTACATCTATTGAATCTGCTCAAAAGGTTGTTGATTTAGTTAAAAAGATGGCTAAATATGCTCCTGGTAATAAGATTAATGTTCATTTTGTTCCATTTAAGGAATTACATATGGCATTATTAGATAATGTTCCTGAATCTTATAATATTACTATTATGAGAAGAATGATGTATAGAATTGCGACTAAGCTTGCGATAGAAAAAGGATGTCTTGCAATTATAAATGGTGAATCTGTTGGTCAAGTTGCAAGTCAAACGTTAGGATCAATTAATACTATCAATAGTGTTACGAATTTCCCTATTTTAAGACCACTTTGTACTTATGATAAAGTAGATATAATCAATATATCTAGAAAAATTGATTGTTTTGATTTATCAATTAAGCCATTTGAGGATTGCTGTACAGTATATGTGCCAAAGGCTCCTGCTACAGCACCAAAGAAAGAAAAAGCTGAATTGTTTGAAAAAGCATTTGATTATAATACATTAGTTTCTGAAGCAGTTAAAAATGTTAATAGTATTACAATTTCTCAAGATTCAGATTTAGATTTATCAATGCTAGGTCTTGAAGTTAGAGATGTATTAAAAGAATTAAAAAATGCCTAGAGCCTAGGCATTTTTAATTTCTAGTTATAGACTTGATTGATAAGTTTTGATATAATCATTTTTATAAGGAGTAAAGATTATGGTTAGGTATCAATATCCCTCTAAAGTAAAAAGAGGTGTATGTTTTATAATAGATGCTTCGATTGTTTTTGGATTAGGATTTTTAATGGCTTTTTTAATCTTACGTTTTAGTGGATTTAATGAATATTTAGATAAGGCTTATGAATTAGGCTATGCTAAAATATTTGAAGAACCAAACTCAAAAGAAGCTATAGATTGTATATTAGCTATTTTCTATAATGGCTTAATTACATCTGGATGTTTCTTTGTAGTTGTTTTTATTTATTTGATAATAATGCCATATTTTATTTCATGGCAAACATTAGGTAGATTAATTACTAAAACAAGATTGCTTGCAAGAAAAACTAATGAAAGACCATCTTTTCTAAGATTGGTTTTAAGAGAAATTGTAGGAGAATTTTTGATATATGTATTATTAAGTATTATCTTAAGATTTATGAATATTGTTTTTTATATTTCAGTAGGATATTATTTTTTACAAGATATATCTATTCCTGATTTGATCAGTAAAACTAGAATAGTTAATAAAGATCCAGTAATCGAAGAAGAATTTGCTTTTAAGGGTGAAGACTATAAATATAGTGAAAATTACGACTGGGAGGCAGATTCTAATTTAGAAGGTGACAAAAAAGATGAAAATGCTACTAGTGAGGAATGATTTTGAAGATAATACAGTTGTAATAGATGTCTTCAAATCATTATTTAAAACAGCAAAGATAAATGTTAATAATAACTACATAGCATTTTATTTTAATTATGATGATGATGAAGATATCATTCATACATTAAATGCTTTAGAAGTAGAACTTGTTAGAGGTATTCATGCGTATATATCTTTTGATAGACAAGAATCAAAATTAGATAAGGAAATTCTTATAATAGAAGAATTAATGGATTTATTACCTGTTGGTATATATGATTTAAAAGAAGCATTAATAAAGGCACCTAGAATAGATAATAAATCAAAGGTTTTATCTTTTATTTTAGAAGGTAGTGGTATATCTATTGATTTTATAAGAGAATTTGCCTTAAATGATTTAAATGTTTCAAGAGCTTCTAAGACAATGTTTATTCATAGAAATACTATGATTTATAAAATTAATAAGTTAAAGGCTAATTCAGGCTTTGATTTAACTAATTTTAGAGATGCATATATTTTATATTCTTTGATAGAAAATAAATAATAACAAAACTTTATTTTGGTTTTTGTGCAAATTGCATATAGGAAAACGCTTTATTTTAGGTTATAATTAAAATGATAATTTATAGGAGGATTTTTTATGGCCACATTAGATTTAATTAACATAAATAAGATTTATCCAAACGGGGTTCAAGCAGTATTTGATTTTAATTTACATATTGAAGATGAGGAGTTCGTTGTTTTTGTAGGTCCATCAGGATGTGGTAAGTCAACTACATTACGTATGATTGCAGGTCTTGAAGATATTACATCTGGTGAATTATTAATTGATGGTGTAAAAATGAATGACGTTAATCCAAGAGATAGAGATATCGCTATGGTATTCCAATCATATGCCTTATATCCACATATGACAGTTTATAATAATATGGCTTTTGGTTTACAATTACGTCATATGCCAAGACACGAAATTGATCAATTAGTAGGTCAAGCTGCTGAGACATTAGGATTAGTTCCATTCCTAAATCGTTATCCAAGACAATTGTCAGGTGGTCAATGTCAAAGAGTTGCTTTAGGTAGAGCAATCGTTAGAAATGCTAAAGTATTCTTAATGGATGAACCTTTATCAAATCTAGATGCTAAGCTACGTGTTTCAATGCGTGGTGAATTAATTAAATTACATAAGAGATTAGGCTGTACTACAATTTATGTAACTCATGACCAAACTGAGGCCATGACTATGGGTACTAAGATTGTTGTCATGAATAATGGTAGAATTCAACAAGTTGGTACTCCAAGAGAAGTATATGAAAAACCAGCTAATATGTTCGTTGCCGGATTTATTGGTCAACCTCCTATGAACTTTATTCATGGTATGTTACATGATAATGGTACATTTACTACTACTAAGAATAAGTTTACATTTAGAATTCCTGAACCTAAGCTTGAAATTCCAAGAGAATTAGGTTATGAAAATAGAGAAGTAATTTTAGGAATCCGTCCTGAGGACGTATATGATAACCAAAATAAAGAAATGATGCAAAAGTGGGATGCATTCTCTAGATTAGATATTACAGCTGAAATTTCTGAATTACTTGGTGGTGAAACTAACGTTTATACAACTGTAGATGGTGATCAAGTTGTTGCTGCTGTACCTTGTAGAGATGATATTGCACCAGGTCAACCATTCAAATTATGGTTAGATTTCGATCATATTCATTTATTTGATCCTGATACTGAATTAGTAATTAATGAAAATTCTCAACATGCATTTATTGAGGATACAGATCTTGATATTTAAAATACCGAACCATTCGGTATTTTTTTTGTATAAAAATTAGTTAACCCAGTTGACTATTTCAAAATGAGGTATATAATTATATTTAGTTAACGGGGTTAACTATCGAGGTGTATTATGGAAAATAGAGAGAAGGCAATCTTGTATTTGACAAAACTTAGAGATTGCAAATTGAATGAATTAAAAGATCCTTTTTTAGGAAGGGATTATGGACTTGCATTTGTTCTTACATATTTGACTTGCTCAAATGAAAATGTTACAGCTAAATTATTATCTGAAAAGATGAGTGTTTCAATGGCTAGAATGACTACTTTAATTCAAAAATTAGAAGAAAGAGGGCTTATTTATAGGGAGGCTTCTAAAGAGGATGGTAGAGTGTCATTATTATATTTAACTGATAAAGGAAAACAAGAAGGTAATAGAATCGTTGAAACATCTATTGGTATAGCGGAAAAAATAATTGATAAATTAGGAGCTAATACAGTTGAAGAGTTTTTAAATACAATTTATCGAATTAAAGAAATTGTAGATGAGAGTTGTGGAGGTAAGTTATGCTAAGATTAGAAAATATTAAAAAGAATTATTATGTAGCTGATACTACTGTTGAAGCACTAAAAGGCATAAACTTAAATTTTAGGAAAAGTGAATTTGTTTCCATATTAGGGCCTTCTGGTTGTGGTAAGACTACACTTTTAAATATCATTGGTGGTCTTGATCAATATACTAGTGGTGATTTAGTTATTAATGGTAGAAGTACTAAAGAATTTACAAGCCATGATTGGGATGTATATAGAAACCATCGTATTGGTTTTATTTTCCAAAGTTATAATTTAATACCTCACCAAACTGTTTTAGGTAATGTTGAATTAGCATTAACTATCGCTGGTATATCTAAAGGTGAAAGAATAGCTAGAGCTAAAAAGGCATTAGATAGGGTTGGTCTAGCAAATCAATATTATAAAAGACCTAATCAATTGTCTGGTGGTCAGTGCCAAAGAGTGGCTATTGCTAGAGCTTTAGTTAATGAACCAGAAATTTTACTTGCAGATGAACCAACAGGAGCTCTTGATACTGAAACATCTATTCAAATAATGGATTTGATTAAAGAAATTGCTTCTGAAAGATTGGTTATCATGGTTACTCATAACCCAGATTTAGCAAACAAATATTCAACTAGAATTGTTAAATGTTTGGATGGCTTAGTATTAGAAGACTCTAATCCTTTTACTAAAGAGGATGAAGAACATGAAAGAGATGTAGTTGAAGAAGTTAGTGCTGAGAAAGTTAAGAAAGAAAAGGCTAAGATGAGCCTATTTACTTCATTTAAATTATCAGCTAGAAATTTATATTCTAAATTTAAAAGAACATTTATGGTTGCTTTAGCTGGATGTATTGGTATCGTTGGTGTATCTACAGTTCTTGCTGTTTCAAATGGTGTTCAAAATTATATTGCTGATATGGAAAATGATATGTTATCAGGAAATCCTGTTTATATTTCATCTTCATCTTTGGATTATACAACCTTATTAAATGGTGGTTTAACTACTGGAACAACTGATATAAATCCTGATAATGATACATCAAAAGTATATATTTCTTCATTAATTAAAACTTTAGCTAATATGAATGGTGTAACTAACACTAATGAAATAACTAAAGAATATATGGATTTCTTGAAAAAAATGCCTAAAGATGCTACTGCCTTAATTCAATATGATTATGGCTATAAGATAGCCCCAAATATTTATACAGGCTTTAAAACAAGTGATGGTAAAACTCATCAAATGAGTATTTCAGCTATTCAAGCTACTTATGCATCAGTATTGAAGAACGTTGAAGAGTTTAAAGATTATGCGGCAATGATTGATTCAGTTACAGTTATGACTGAAGCTCCTTCTGATAGTGATTATATTTTAAGTCAATATGATGTAATTTATATGGAAGAAGGATTAGTATTTGAAGATATTATTAAAGATAAATCAGCATTAATAGCGGTTACATCAAAAAATAGTAATACTCTAAACGATTTAGAATTAGCTGAATATGGTTATTTTTCACAAGAACAATTCTTAAATTATGCTTATAGAGTTGGTGGTTCTAGCTTATATACAGATAACCCTATTTTAGATATTCCTGAAGCTATTAGTTATGAGACTATTGCCAATAAAAAGTTTACATGGTATCCAAATGATACTGTATATACTAGAAATGGTTCTGATGATGAACTTGGAGATAAGTTTTATGCATCTGCTTATTCTGATGGTTCATTAAATAATGAAACAGATCCTAAATATGATAATTATAAAAGAGCAGCTTTTAGCTTAAATGATTCTGTTGAATTAAATGTTAAATGTGTTTTAAAACTTAAGAAAGAATTATCTTATGGTTGTTTAGTTTCTGGCGGTTTATATTACACAGAAGAATTATCTAAATATGCTAAAGAAATAAATGAGAATTCTACTATTGTAGAGTCTGCAAAGGATAATGGTGATGCATTATATAATATTGAATTAGGATATAATTTCCGTTTTGATGGTAATTCAGCTAATACTTTAGAAACATCATATTTATCATCTTCAAGTTCTTCAATTATGAGTTATATTTCTCAATTCTTAGGAGCTAAATCTAGTAAGAAGCAAATTCAAAGTTATTCTTTAGCTGCATTAGGAGGAGAAGAATATCCTGAAAGAGTATTATTCTATTGTAATGATTTTGACCAAAAGAAGAAACTAACTGATTATTTAGATAAATGGAATAATGAAATCGTTAAAAAATCTTATAAGAAAAATGATAAAGGTTTTTATATAGGCCATTATACAGATGAAAATGGCAACAATGTAGAATCAAATTATTTTTATGATTCCCTATCAGATACATATTATTACGTTTCTGTTTCTGATTTAGGGTATGCCCTAGATTATAATGGAAATCAATATAAGATGGAAGTTGATGATGAGACTAAGGATGCAACGTTCTA
>JAILGR010000032.1 GCA_024696565.1 Acholeplasmatales bacterium
ATAATTTAATATCTGTTAGCGTAGTAAAGGATTCTAATAAATTTGATTATTATATTTATTATAAAAATAATCTTATTTATGAAGCAAAATCATTTTATAATGATGATCTAGAGCTTAGAATATCATTTGATGATGAATCTAATATTGATTATATATATCCAAATTTAGATGAATTTGAAAGATATGGTGGTTCTGATGAACCAGAAGAAAATGATTTAGAAGAGCCATTAAAGGAAGAAGAATATTTAATTGATTATGATAATAATAGAACATATTATCAAATCCTAGTATATTCATTTGCTGATTCAAATGGTGATGGTATTGGTGATTTTAAGGGTATTGCTGATAATCTAGATTATTTAGTATCACTTGGAGTAGAAGGTCTTTGGTTATCTCCAATTTTACAAGCTGATTCTTATCATTCATATGATATAAATAATTATTATAAAATTAATCCAAAATATTGTGTTACCATAGATGGTACATATTATGGAATTAATTATTTATTAAAGGAATGTCATAAAAGAAATATAAAGGTATTAATGGATTTAGTATTAAATCATACTTCATATTTTCATAGCTGGTATTATTTATATGAAGCATGGTATTCAGCTGATAATAGATTTGGCTATCCTGAGCTTGATTATGATAATCCTGGTGTTGTTAGTGCGGTTAAAGAGGTTGGTAATTACTGGCTTCAAAGAGGCTTTGATGGCTTTAGACTTGATGCGGCAATGTGGATATATAATAGTGGTGAAAATAGACATCAAAAGAATGTTAAATTCTGGCAAAATTGGTGTAGTGAAATGAAAAAGACTAAGCCAGATTGTTATTTAATTGGTGAGGTATTGGATGATGATCATGATTTAGCTTATGCTTATAATAATTGTGGCTTCGATTCAACATTTGATTTTAATGCTTTAGGCTCAGTTATTAATGCTACAACTAATAATAATTATGATTATGCTAAAGTAACAAGTGAAAACAATAAAAAGGCTTTAGATGAAAATCCAAGCTTCATTATGGCAAGATGTCTATCTAACCATGATATTGGAAGATTCAATCAAGCCCATCCTGATAGTAATGATAAGGCTTATTATGTAGAAGATATAAAAGAAATTAAATTAGCTAATGCTATTAATGCCCTAACTCCTGGTAATACATTTATTTATTATGGAGATGAACTTGGCTTAATGGGTACATGTGAGGATACAAGACCTAATTATTATTACGATATGAATTATAGAACTCCTATGCCATTTACTAATGGTTTAACAGATTCAGAATCTTATTTTGAAGCCTTCCATGGTTCAGGTATTACTACATCAAAAACTTATTCAAATAAGACAATAGAAGAAGATATAGCAGATTCTAATTCTATATATAATGCCCTAAAGAATGCCCTAGCCTTAAAAAATAGTAGTGAAGTATTACAAAAAGGTACTATTAAAGAAATTTCTGATTTACCAAGTGGCTTATCTGGCTTTGATGTAACATATAATAATCAAACTATTCGTATTTTATATATTAGCTCTAATGTTACATCATCTATTAATTACACTATTGATGGTGAATTATTATATAATTTAGGAGCTTCAGTGAATAATAAGACTATTACAATTTCTACTTGCAATTTAATCGCTTTTACGATTTAATAATAAAGTGAATAGTTTTTGGAGGATTTATGGTAGTAGAAAATGTATCAAATATATCTGGAGAAATGGCTTTTGATGCTCTTTATGCTTCAGCAAAACGCAATAACAATAAGAAATATTTATATTCAGCAATAATCTGCACTTTAGGTGCTGGTGTTTTAGTTTATGGACTATTATCTAGTCAAAGTATGTGGGTAACTGCTGGTGGTATTTTTACAGCATTTGGTATTGGTCTTGTTTTATATACTATTGTTATTTTATTTAAATTACCAAGAGATATTAGAAAAGACAATAAAGAAATAATGGAACATGGAGTTACATATACATATAAATTCCGTGAACAAGGTGTTGACTTAATGGTTAATATCAATGGTAAGAAGAGTAAAGGTACTTATTCATATTTAGATTTTAGGAAAGTTTATGATTATGATGAACGTTTTGAATTAAGATTAAAAGATGGTGAATGCTTATTCGTTTTAAAGAATGGTTTTACTAATGAAAGAATGATTGAATTCTTTAAAAAGAATGTAACTCTTAATAAGAAATTAAAAATAGTAAAGAAAGAAGAAAAAAATCCTGAAAAATTGGGAAACCAATAATTCAGGATTTTTCTTATCTTAATTTGTTAATTAATTTGATTGTGAATTGAACAATTTCATCTAATGTATATTCATCATTTAGGAATGATTCAATCAATCCAATGAAAATAGAAGAATAGAATTTAGCTTCAAACTTCTTATCATTGTTGAAGAATTCAAGTTGTGTAAAAGGATATTTTTCGTATAATCTCATAGCAAGTGAATCTTTTAGCTCTCCGATAATTTGACTCTCCCCATATCTAGCGCCAAACAATTCCCTATGGTCAACTTTGTGTTCTTCAAAATATAAATACATCTTTTTAATTGGAATGCTAACATCTCTATTATCTGATTTAATATAATCATCTAAAATAGAATCAATATAATCTAGCATTTCTGTTTGGATTTCTCTAGCTACGCTAGAAATATCCTTGTAGTGCGAATAGAAAGTTGATCTAACAATGCCCACTCTTTCTGTTAATTCCATTACAGAAATTTTATCAATATTCTTTTTTTCGCCTAACAATTCGATAAATGCCTTTCTAATTCCCTTCTTAGTTCTTACGACACTTCGATTTTGTTTCATTTAGTCCCCC
>JAILGR010000038.1 GCA_024696565.1 Acholeplasmatales bacterium
GTTTTATTATTAGTTAGGGTTACTAATAAAGATATAATAAAATCATTAACACCATATACTCATGTAGCTTATATGGTTACATCAATTCTTTGTTATTATGTATTAAAATATGCCACTCACTATGAAGAATTTAAGATTTTATATTGGTCTTTATATTTAGGAATTACATTAATAGCCGTAATTGTGGCTATAATTTTGAATTATAAACTTAAAAAGAATAAAGTAAAATGATAAAAATGATGTCAGGTAAGCGCTGACATTATTTTTTTAAAAAAATATAATCGTGTTTTTTTAATTTTCACTATAAAATTACATTTTATTGTGATAGAATATTAAAAGCGTTTATGCGCACCCTTTTGGAAGGAGATTTTGTTATGAAAGAATATAACCATTTAGAAATTGAAAAAAAGTGGCAAAAATATTGGGAGGATAATCACACCTTCAAAACTGATTTGTGGGATTTTTCAAAACCTAAGTTTTATGCTTTAGATATGTTCCCATATCCATCTGGTGTAGGTTTACATGCTGGTCACCCTGAAGGATATACTGCAACAGATATAATATCTAGAATGAAAAGAATGCAAGGATATAATGTTTTGCACCCAATGGGATATGACTCATTTGGTTTACCTGCAGAACAATATGCTATTCAAACTGGTAATCATCCTGCAGGATTTACTGAAAAGAATATTCAAACATTTACTAAACAATTAAAGGAACTAGGCTTTGATTATGATTGGGATAAATGTATTGCTACATCTGATCCTTCATTTTATCACTGGACACAGTGGATTTTTAAAAATTTATATTTAGATGGTTACGCTAAATATATTGATATGCCAGTTAACTGGTGTGAAGAATTAGGCTGTGTATTATCTAATGATGAAGTTATCGATGGTAAATCAGAAAGAGGAGGATACCCTGTTGTTCGTAAAAATATGAAGCAATGGGTAATCGACCAACCTGCCTTTGCAGAAGAATTGTTAGATGGCCTAAATGAAATTGATTGGCCAGAATCTACAAAAGAAATGCAAAGAAATTGGATTGGTAAATCTACTGGTGTAGAGGTTGACTTTGAAATTGTTGGTGGTGGAAAGTTCTCTATTTTCACAACTTGTATTGAAACTATTTATGGTATTACATTTATGGTTTTAGCTCCAGAAGGAGATATTGTTAAAAGCTTAATGCCAAGAATTAAGAATAAAGAAGAAGTTTTAGCTTATATTGAAGAAACTGCAACAAAATCAGAACTTGACCGTACAGAATTAAATAAGGGCAAGACTGGTTGCTTACTTGATGGTGTAACTTGTATTAACCCTGTTAATGGTAAAGAAGTTAAGATGTTTATTGGTGATTTCGTATTAGCTTCATATGGTACAGGTGCAGTTATGGCAGTACCAAGCCATGACCAAAGAGATTTTGAGTATGCAATTGCTCATAATATTCCAATGATTCAAGTAATTTTAGGTAGGGATACTAATGAATGTGCTTATGAAAAGCAAGATTATTTAGTAAATCCTGAGGCTAAACTTACTAATTCTATGGAATTTGATGGCATGGGTGTATTAGAAGCTAAAGAAGCAATTACTAAAAAGCTTGAAGCTATGGGTGTTGCTAGAAGAGTTGTTAATTACCGTTTCCGTGAATGGATATTTGCTCGTCAAAGATATTGGGGTGAACCAGTACCTGTAGTTCATACTAAAGATGGAGTCAAAGTATTACCTGATGATGAATTACCTTTAGTATTACCAGAGCTTGAAGATTATAAAGGTAAAAATGGTAAAGCTCCTCTTGAAAATGCAGTTGAGTGGAAGCATTACAATAGAAATGGTATTGAAGGTATTAGAGAAACATCTACTATGCCAGGTTCTGCTGGTTCATCATGGTATTATTTAAGATATATTGATCCACATAATGATAAAGAATTAGCAAATAAAGAGCTATTAAAGCATTGGATGCCAGTTGATTTATATATTGGTGGACCAGAACATGCAGTAGGACATTTAATGTATGCTCGTATCTGGAATAGATATTTATATAATAAGGGTATTACTTCAACAAAAGAACCATTTAAGAAATTAGTTCATCAAGGTATGATCTTAGGCGAAAATGGTATTAAGATGGGTAAGAGATTCCCTAAATATGTTGTTAATCCATCAGATATAGTTGCTGAATATGGTGCTGATACACTTCGTTTATATGAAATGTTTATGGGACCACTTGAAGCTTCAAAGCCTTGGAGTGCTAAAGGCGTTGAAGGCGCAAGAAAGTTTATCGAAAGAGTTTATCGTTTAGTTTGTGCTGATGAATATGTAGCAAAACAAACTAAAGAATATGATAAAACTTTAGAGAAGGTATATCATAAGATGGTTAAGAAGGTTACTGATGATTTTGAAGCATTAGCCTTCAATACAGCAATCAGCCAAATGATGGTATTCGTTAATGAAGCTTATAAGGCTGATAAGATTTATGTTGGATTCCTTGAGGGTCTAGTTAAATTATTAAGTCCTGTTTGTCCACACTTAGGTGAGGAATTATGGCAAATTTTAGGTCATGATACAACAATTGCTTTTGCCTCATGGCCTACATATGATTTAGCATTAATGCAAGATGATGTATTAAAATATCCAGTATCAGTTAATGGTAAGGTTAGAGATACATTAGAAGTTGATTCAAATGCTAATAAAGAAGAGCTTGAAAAGGCTGCATTAGCTTCTGAAAAAGTTAAGAAGTTTGTTGATGGACATGAAATAGTTAAGATTATTGTTGTCCCTAAAAAGATTATTAATATCGTTATAAAGTAATAAAGGATGAATAGAAAAACTCAAAATGGTTTTTCTATTTTGTCCGTAATATGAAAGAAAGTCAGGTAGTATAGATGGACGTTTTAGAAATTAAAGGCTTATGTGCTAGGGTAGAAGAAAAGGAAATATTAAAGGGTGTAGATTTAACTATTAAATCTGGTGAGGTTCATGCGATTATGGGACCTAATGGTACAGGTAAATCAACTTTATCTAGTTGTATTATGGGTCAACCACGCTATCAAATCACAGCAGGAGATATCTTATTAAATGGAGAAAGTATTCTACCAATGCCAGTAGATGAAAGAGCTAGAAAAGGTCTATTCTTAGCCTATCAATATCCAGCTGAAGTACCAGGAGTTACTAATTCCGATTTTATACGTTCAGCAATGAAAGCAACAACAGGAAAGAATCCTTCATTATTCACATTTATTAAGAATTATGACAAGGCATGTGAAGAATTAAAAATGCCTTCTGATTTAGCTCATAGATATTTAAATGAAGGTTTCTCTGGTGGAGAGAAGAAAAGAAATGAAATTTTACAAATGAAGATGCTAAAGCCTAAGTTTGCTATTTTAGATGAAATAGATTCAGGATTAGATGTAGATGCACTTCGTATTGTTGGTGAAAATGTTTATAGTATGGTAAATGAAAGCTTTGGTTGCTTATTAATTACTCACTATGAAAGATTATTAGATTATATTAAGCCAGATTTTGTTCACATTATGATTAATGGTAAGATCGTAATGACAGGTGGAAAAGAATTAATTTCCAAAATCGATGCACAAGGATATGATTGGGTAAAAGAAGAACTTGGAATTGAAGAGGAAGTAGAAGATGACAATAAGACCCATGTCCTTCTAGGTTCTTGCGCAAGAGCACCAAGGAAAGAATAATAATGGCAGATTTTGATTTGGTTTCTATCAAGGCCTTGGGTCAGGCTAATGATGGAAGTTATTTGATTGATATCAATAACGTTATTTATGAAATTGAAGATAATGCTAAATTAGTTATAAAAGAAAATGCTTATGTAAGATTATTAGATAGAACTATTGGTAAAAATATTGAAGTTGAGGTTAAAAGTGGTGCTACATTAGAGTATTACATTGTTAATAGTACTTCTAGCCACAATTTCAAAGTTTATGGTGAACTTAGAGTTATGGAAGTTTCCCTAAACGAAACTAAAGAAGACTTTATAGTATCACTTGAAAAACAAAACGCAGTTTGTGATATTAAAAACTTATCTATTTTAGATGGTTCTAAATCATATTATAATCAGAAAATTATTCATAATGATAAAGAGACATTTTCTAATATTTCTAATATTGGTATTGCAATAAATGGAGCATCAATTACTTTTGATACAACTGGTAAAATTGAAAAGGGTAAGGCAAAATCTAAATGTGCCCAATTATCTCGTGGTATTGTAATGGATAATGATTCAGTAATTGTTGCAAAGCCTATTTTGTTAATTGATGAATTTGATTGCTTCGCTAATCATGGAGCTTCAATTGGTAAAATGTCTGATGAGGATTTATTCTATTTAATGAGTAGAGGTTTAACTAAAAATGAAGCCTTTTTACTTATTTTAGGTGGTATTATTAATCCATATATTTCATCAATTCCAAGAGAAGAGATTAGAAATGATTTATTTGCAAAAATAAGTGATAGGACAAGATAATTATGGATTTAAATAAGATTAGAAATGATTTTCCAGTTTTAAAGAATGATAATGAATTAGCATATCTAGATAGTGCAGCTATGGCACTTAAGCCTAGATGTGTTATTGATGCTGTAAATGATTATTATGAAAAATTGGGCTGTAATGTTCATAGAGGTGTATATCAATTATCATATGAAGCTACTGATTTATATGAAGCAGCAAGAGAAACTATTGCTAAATTTATCAATGCTAAAGTTGATGAAATTGTATATACAAGAGGAGCTTCAGCTTCCTTAAATTTAGTTGCTCAATCTTATGGAATGAATTTTGTTAATGAAGGTGATGAAGTTATTACAACTGAGCTTGAACATCATTCAAGCCATATGCCTTGGTTAAATGTTTGTAATAAGAAAAAAGCCACATTAAAATTTATTCCTTTAGATGAAGATAGAAGAATTACAGTTGAAAACTTTAAAAAGGTTTTAACTAATAAAACAAAGGTTGTAGCTATTACATATGTTTCTAACGTTATGGGATATATTACACCTATAAAAGAAATAATAGAATTAGCTCATTCTGTTGGAGCTATTGTTACACTAGATGGTGCTCAAGCAGTTCCGCATATGAAAGTTGATGTTAAGGATTTAGATTGTGATTTCTTATCATTTTCCGGACATAAACTATGTGGTCCTACAGGTGTAGGTATTCTATATGGTAAAAAGGCATTATTAGAAAAAATGCCACCAATTGAATTTGGTGGAGATATGGCTGATACAGTTTATATGGATAGTATGACTTATAAGGCTGCACCATTTAAATTTGAAACTGGTACACCTATGATTGCATCAGCTATTGGTTTAGCTAAGGCATGTGAATATTTAGAATCTATTGGATTAGATGAGATTAAAGCTCATGAAAATAGATTAAAGAACTTAGCTGTTAAAGAATTAAAGAAAATAGATGGTATTACCATTTACAATGAATCTTGTGAAACAGGCATTATTGCCTTTAATATTGATGGAGTCCATCCCCATGATGCAGCATCAGTATTTGATAATCAAAAAGTTTGTATTAGAGCAGGGCATCACTGTGCTCAATTAATTACTAGAAATTTAGGTACTATTGGTACTATTAGAGCATCATTTTATTTATATAATACAGAAGATGATGTAAATAGATTTGTTAAGGCTGTTAAAGAGGCAAGAGATTTTTTCTTACAGTTTTAAGGAGGTTTTATTATGGATTTAAACACTTTGTATAGAACAGTTATTATGGATAACTATAAAAATCCTAAGAACAAAGGTTTAAAGAAGACTGATGATTTCCATTTTGTTCATTTAAATAATCCATCTTGTGGTGATGATATGAATGTGGAAATTAAAATTGAAAATGGCATTGTAACTGAAGTTAACCATGATGGTCATGGTTGTTCTATTTGTTGTTCTTCAGCATCTGTTATGTCAGATGTAGTAAAAGGACATAATGTAGAAGAAGCATTGGCTTTATGCAATGATTTTTATGAAATGGTTAAGGGTGAAGAACCAAAGGATGAAGAAGCACTAGGTGAGGCTATTGCCTATATGGGAGTTAGAGATTTCCCTGCAAGAATCAAATGTGCTACTTTAGCTTGGAAGGCAGTAGAACAAGCAATTCGTGAGGTGATGACAGATGGCAATAAATAGTAAAGATGAAGCTAATGAAATTGTAGGCGACTACAAATATGGCTTTAAAACCGAAACTACTCCAGTAATCACATCAGGAAAAGGATTATCTCGCGAAGTTGTTGAATTTATTTCTACTCAAAAGGGTGAACCTGATTGGATGAAGGAATTTAGATTAAAGGCCTATGATGCTTTCTTAAAGCTTGAAAATCCAAAATGGGGTCATGATCTATCCGGAATAGATTTTGATGAATATACATATTATATTAAATCAGTTAAAGAACAAGGATCTAAATGGGAAGAAGTTCCTGAAGAAATTAGAGAAACGTTTGATAAGCTTGGTATTCCTAAGGCCGAAAGAGAATTTTTGGCAGGTTCATCTACACAGTTTGAATCTGAAGTAGTTTATCATAATAATTTAAAAGAACTAGAAGATTTAGGTGTAATCTTTTGCGATACTGATACAGCAGTTAGATTATATCCAGATATTGTTAAAGAATATTTTGGTAAAATTGTTCCACCTACAGATAATAAATATGCTGCCTTAAATAGTGCAGTTTGGAGTGGTGGTTCATTTATATATGTTCCTAAAGGTGTTAAGCTAAAAAAACCAGTTCAATCATATTTTAGAATTAATTCTGAAAGAATGGGTCAGTTTGAAAGAACACTAATCATTGTAGAAGATGATGCTGATATCCACTATGTAGAAGGCTGTACAGCACCACTATATTCTAAAGACAGCTTACACGCGGCCGTAGTTGAAATCTATGTTAAAAATCGTGCTCACTGTAGATATTCTACAGTACAAAACTGGTCAAATAATATTGTAAATTTAGTAACTAAAAGAACTTTAGTCCTAGATTATGGTCATATGGAATGGATTGATGGTAATGTTGGTTCTGGTTTAAATATGAAATACCCAGCATGTATTTTAAAGGGTAAGGGAGCTAAAGGTACTACAGTAAGTATTGCCTTTGCATCTGAAGGACAGTTCCAAGATACTGGTGCTAAGATGATTCATATTGGTGAAAATTCAACATCAACTATTATTTCTAAATCTATTTGTAGAGGTGGAGGTAAGGTTAATTATAGAGGCTTAGTATCTTGTGAGAAGAATGCTGTTGGAGCAAGAAGTCATGTTGAATGTGATACATTAATTTTAGATGATATTTCAACATCAGATACTATCCCAACAAATCAAGGTAAAAATGGTGATATGTATATTGAACATGAAGCTACTGTTTCTAAAGTTAATGAAGAACAATTATTCTATTTAATGAGTAGAGGATTAACTGAAGCTGAGGCAACAGAGATGATTGTTATGGGCTTCATTGAACCATTTAGTAAAGAATTACCAATGGAATATGCGGTTGAATTAAACCGTTTAATAAAACTTGAAATGACAGATTCAAATGGATAAAAATCAGGCTTGACCTGATTTTTCTAAAGGAGGACATATGATTATTAGTTCAGTAGATAATCCTAAAATTAAATATTTATGTAAATTAAATAAAGCCTCCTTTAGAAAAAAAGAAGGCAAGTTTATAGTAGAAGGTAAGCATTTAGTCAAAGAAGCTAGATTAAAAAAAATATTAATAGAAGCTTATTCAATTGAAGAAAAAGAAGGTTATATTACTGTAAGCGATAATGTTATGAAAAAAATAACTAATACTGATACAGTAGTATCTGAAATTGGCCTTTGCCATATGATTTTAAAAAAGGAACTTACTGATAAATTATTAATATTAGATTCTATTCAAGATCCAGGTAATATGGGAGCTTTGATGAGAAGTGCTAAAGCTTTTGGTTTTGATACTATTGTATTAGGAGATGGCTCTGTAGATATATATAATGATAAAGTTATAAGAAGTAGTCAAGGAGCAATATTTAAATTGAATTTTATTAATGCATACTTACCCGATTTTATAAAATCATTGAATGGTTATTTAGTTTATGGAACAGATGTAGTTAATGGTATTCCACTTGAAAAAGTAAAAAAAGAAGCTAAAATAGCCCTTGTTTTAGGTAATGAAGGTAATGGAATATCTAATGAAGTTAAAAATGTAATAGAAAAGAATATTTATATTCCAATGGATGATACAGAATCATTAAATGTAGCTGTAGCTGGTGGAATTATAATGTATGAATTAAAATGAAAACAGTCCAACAAAAAAGTTGGGCTGTTTTCTTAACTAATTTAAACTTACATATCCTGTATCTTCAATAATTTTTTGACCTTTTGCAGATAAGATAAAATCCTTTAATACTTCAATATTAGGATTAGTATTATCTTTTCTATAAATC
>JAILGR010000041.1 GCA_024696565.1 Acholeplasmatales bacterium
TAGGTGGTAATTATGAAAAAGAAATATTTTCTCTTAGGTATCATATTTATGTTATTTTTTACTTTAGTATCATGTGCTAGTAAAAATAATGGTATATATAAATCATTTGCTGGAGACGATGAAACTGGTAGAGTATTTTTAACTAGTCGTATTCAATTTTATAATAAAATGGATAAGCCATTTGAAATGGAAATGAATTATGGTAGAAGTGAAATATTAACTTTTGATACAGAATATAGTATTTATTATGATAACGGTACAACTTCTGGGTTAGTATATGATTGTGATAAAACATTTGGTACATCAATAGATTATGTTGTTAAACAAGAATATCCTGTTGAATTTGCAGAAGGAACTACATTATTCTTTTTCTTTAAGAAAGATGATTTTAAAATTAGTCTAGATAATACAAAAGAAATATTTGATAAACCTAGTGGTACTATTACTCTATATTTAGCTCCTACTGGTTCAAGTTTAGCTGATAAAGAGACAAATAAATATATTGCTACAATAGAATTTAGTTATGAAGTTTCTAATAATGACTTAACAATTACAGATTATTTTAATAAATAGAAAAAAATTGTTGACATTAGTATTATTTAAGTGTAGAATATTAGAGGTTAAAATAAATATGTGGAAAGAAGAAACGCCTGTTTCTCGCCTGATTGATTTAGTATGTTGGTAGGCAAATGGTCACGATAATAAATTATTATTGTTATTTCAAGAGGGCGTTTTGCGTCCTCTTTTATTTTATCTAATATTATAGGAGGTGATTTGTATTAACAAGCAAAAGAAGGATGAAGCAATCATTAATGATGCAATCCGCGCAAAGGAAATGCTAGTTATTACAGATAGCGGAGAAAAACTTGGAGTTTTATCTCGTGCTAAAGCGTTAGCTGAGGCTGAAAATCGTGGTTTAGATTTGGTACTTGTTTCACCAGATGCAAATCCGCCTGTAGCTAAAATGATGGATTATTCTCGTTTCCGTTTCGAACAACAAAAGAAACTAAAGGAAATGAAGAAAAACCAAAAGGTTACAGTTGTTCAAGAAATTCAGCTGTCACCTACTATTGAAAAGCATGACTTTGAGACAAAAGCGAAAAAAGCTAAAACTATTCTTGAAAAAGGAAACAAGGTTAAAATTACTCTTCGTTTCTATGGACGTATGATTGTTCATCAAGACTTAGGAAAAGAAGTTATTGATCGTTTTGTTGAAAGCCTACAAGATGTTTCTAATGTAGAAGCACCTGTAAAGCTAGATGGTCGTACTTTATTTGCAGTTATTGCACCAAAATCAGAAAAAGATAAAAAATAAGGAGTAAGGATTATGCCAAAAGCAAAGACACATAGTGGATTAAAGAAAAGAATTAAGATCACTGGTTCTGGTAAGATTAAGAGAGGTCATTCTTACACAGGACATTTAAAGACTAATAAGTCACACAAGCAAAATAAGAATTTAGCAAAACCAGGTTTAGTTCATTCAACTGATGAAAAGAGAATTAAACAGTTAATTGCTAACATGAAGTAAGAGGAGGTAAGATTATGCCAAGAGTTAAAGGTGGATATGTAACAAGAAGAAGACGTAAGGCTGTCTTAAAATTAGCTAAGGGTTATTATGGCTCAAAGCACACTTTATATAAAACTGCACATGAACAAGTAATGCGTTCATTACAATATGCATTCCGTGATAGAAAGGCTCGTAAGAGAGATTTCAGAAAGTTATGGATTCAAAGAATTAATGCTGCATGCCAATTAAATGGTATTAAGTATTCTAGATTCATCAACGGTTTAGCTAATGCTGATGTTCAAATTAACAGAAAGATGTTAGCTGAAATGGCAGTAAATGATGCTGAAGGCTTCAAGCAATTAGTAGAAGTAGCTAAGAAAGGTTTAGAAAATCCTAAGGCTAAGACTACTGAAAATGTAGTTGTATTAACTAAAGCAGCTAAAAACTAATAAGAATGGGGAGACTACGTCTTCCCTTTTTTGTATATTAAGGAGATAATATGGAAAATAAAGAATTTACTAAGTTTAGTGAAATTGAATATGTAAGACCAAATTTTAAGGAAGCTAAGAAAAAGATTCAAGGCTATATGAAAGAAATGAACCAAGCTTCTAATTATAAAGAATATAAAGAAGCTTATCAAAAAATAGAAAGTATTTTATTAGATGTATTTTCGATGACAAGTATTTCATCAATTAGAAATACAATTAATATGAATGATGAATTTTATGATAAGGAAGAAGAATATTTAAATAAAGCTTCTGCAGTATTAGCCCTAACTATGCTAAAACTACAAAAGATGTTATTAAAAACAAAGTTTAAAAAAGAAATTGATTCTGACTTTGGACCATTCTTATTAAAACAATTAGAATATAGTAAAAAGGTATCAAGCCCAAAAATCATTTTATTATCAATTCAAGAAGGAAAACTATCTAAAGAATATTCTAAGATTGCCGCAACAGCTAAAACAAACTTCATGGGTGAAGATGTTAATTTTTATGGGTTATTAAAACATCTTCAAGCTCTTGATAGAGAAGAAAGAAAAAATGCTTTTTTAGAATATTCTAAATTATATAAATCTATTTCTGATAAACTAGATGATGTTTATACTAAGTTAATAGCTATTAGATGTAAAGAAGCAAAAAGATTAAAATTTAAATCATATACTGATTATCAATATATTGTAAGAGGAAGATATGATTACAATAAAGATGATGTAGCTAAATTTAGAGAATCAGTAAGAAAATATATTGTTCCTTTATGCGAAAAATTATATGAAGAACAAAAAAAGGAATTAGGATTAGAAAAACTATATTTTTATGATGAAGATTTAACATTTAAAGATGGCAATGCTATCCCTTATGGAAATAAAGATGAACTTGTAGAAAAAGCTAAAGAAATGTATTCTTCATTATCAAATGAAACTAAAGAATTCTTTGAATTTATGACAGAACATGAATTATTTGACTTAGAAACTAAAGAAGGTAAACATATGGGAGGATATTGTACTTTTATACCATCATATAAAGCCCCATTTATTTTCTCTAACTTCAATGGTACATCTGATGATGTAGATGTTTTAACTCATGAGGCAGGCCATGCCTTCCAAGGATATTTAGCACTTAGAAGCATTAATAATATGAATCAAATAGCATCTACATCAGAAATTAATGAAATCCATTCTATGACAATGGAACATTTTACTTATCCATACATGGATAAATTCTTTAAAGAGAATAAAGATAAATATTTATATCATCATTTAACTAATGCCATTAAAACTATTCCATATTTAGTATGTGTAGATGAATTCCAACATAAGATTTTTGAAAACCCTAAAATGACAAATGAGGAAAGAAGAAATGTTTGGAAAAAGATTGAAAATACATATATGCCATGGAGAGATTATGATAATGATGGTTTCTTTTCAGATGGTGCATATTGGATGATTAAACAACATATATTCTTATATCCTTTCTATTATATTGATTATGCATTAGCTGAAATATGTGCCTTACAATTATTCTTAAGAGGTAAAGAAGATTTTTCTTTAGCATGGAATGATTACTTAAATCTTTGTAAGGCTGGTGGTACTAAAGGTTATTTTGATTTATTAAAAGTAGCTAATTTAGATCTACCTTTTGATGAAAAAACTATAGAAGCTGTAGCTAGTAAAGTAG
The DNA here is from genome assembly GCA_024696565.1 of Acholeplasmatales bacterium. GTDB lineage: Bacteria > Bacillota_I > Bacilli_A > Acholeplasmatales > Anaeroplasmataceae > Anaeroplasma. The sequence continues at coordinate 3,685 of JAILGR010000041.1, forward strand.
AAGTAGTTATTAATGAATTTAGAGCTAATGTAAAATAATATGGAAAAAGAAGAATATTTAATAAATCCATGTGAAAAATCTAGTCTTCCTTTTTGGAAAACAAATATTATTAAAACTAATAAAAAAATCGAATTAGTTAATAATGTTTTAGATAATAAAAA
>JAILGR010000054.1 GCA_024696565.1 Acholeplasmatales bacterium
GAATATTGTTACATATCCTTTAATAAATTGCCAAATTACTTTAACGTATTCAGGACGATATTGAATACTACCAATAATAGAATTAATTGAATCAATTAAGAATTCAGTAGTTGCTTTAAATAATTTAGTTAGGGTAGATAAATCTTGCATAATACGTTTATATTCTAAGATAAATTTTTCTGCAAGATAATCATGACCTAAACTATCTAGTTCAAAGAAGTAGTTACGATTTAAGATTGCTATTTCTAAATTCTCATCTCTTTTAAAGCTTTCAATTTGATACTTAACTAATTCTTGTTCACCATTTAAGACCATTTTGTTTCTATTAATTTTGGATTTATTCTTGAATTCATATTCTTTATTTTTTAAATCAATAGATTTTTTAGAATTATCTAAAATGCTTTGACTTGATTTAACATTTAAATCATACATTGAATGATTTAGATTATTTAAAACTTTATGCTTTTCTATTTCTAAAACAGTATTTACAGTTTTAAAATTATGAGTTGTTTTATGTTTATCTTCTTCGAATGTATGTAATAGTTTTTGAATTTCTTCAAATGATTCTATTTCATATTTTAAAGATTTAATTTGACAAATTAGTTTTTCAACTTCAATTTGATGCATGGCATCAATTTCATCAAAATTTCTTTCATCTTTTAAAGTCTTTAAATTATTGTGAAGACGCATTTCATTTGATGATTGGTTGAAATCCATATTGTTGATTTGAATTGATAAATTCATATCAATTTCATAGTTGTTGTTAATCTCTTGAAATCGTTTATTTTCATATGCTTCATTTTCAATGATAGATTTAATATCATGAGAACGATCAATATCTAATAATTTCTTTTGATAATTAAGAATTTGAACATTCTTTAAATATTCTCTATTAAGATTCTTAATTGTCTTTTCTGTATTTTTCTTTTCTAACTCACCATATTGTAAATAGGCCTTATTAATATTTTTAGTCATTGTTTTAGGCTTAGAAGAAGAGAAGGCAGATATTAATTCTTTTTCTTGTTCATTCTTAAGTTCTAATAAACGATATTGTAGATTTCTTTTTTCAGTATCTACATTTTTATCAAGTGATTGTTTAAGATTATTAGCTTTTTCATCAAGTCTACTCATATTGATAACAAATTCCTTAGAAAGCTTTTGGTTTTCAAGTTGGAATTCTTGTTGTTTAATTTCCTTATCTTCTTGAGCTTCAGCTTGTTGGCGGCTATAATTTCTTCTTGCGTAAAGATTCTTTTCATTTCTAACATCCATCAACGCTCTTATTGAATCATTTAATTCAACACTTTCTTTACGCTTTTTATTTTTTGTATCATCTTGATATTTATTAAAATCATTCATTTTAGATGCTAATATATCATTAAGTTCATTAACTTTCTTTAGATAATGATTAATTATTCTTTCACTATCTTTATCATTTTGAGATAGGACAGAAGAATAATTATCATTTAATTCTTTTAAGTCTTTTTCCAAAATATCATTATAGTGAATAGTATTGTTTTCATAAGCATCAGCGGCAATTTGGATTTGGTAATTGAATCTGGCTATATTTTCTTCATATTCTTTTTCAAATAATTCAATATTTTGTTCACTTGCCATAAAGAAAAAATCTATGTCCATTAAGATGGTGTTTTCTTCGAAATGAATTTCTAATTCTTTTTGTTTTATTTCATCTTTTAAGGCATCATATTTAATTTGATATTTTGTTTTTATTTTATTAATATCTGTTTTTAATTTTTTGGTTAATTCTTTTTCTTTTTCAGAATAATTCTTTTGTAATTCTAAGAAATTATTATCATAATAAGTATCAAAATAAACTTCTTTTTTTAGTATTTGTTGAACTAGACTTTTGTAATTATTAAGGTGTGATTTTAGCGAATTTAGGACTTTATATGTAAATGGTTCATTAGTATCCATTGATTCAAATAATTTGAAAAATTCACTAATTTTATCTAGCATATAATCAAGCTTTTCATTATATTTTGACATACCACACCTCCTCATTGCAAAGTTATCAAAATTATTATATAATTTTTTTGTTTAATAGTAAAGAAAAAGGGATTTAAAAAATGAAGTGCTTTTGTGGAACTTTAATGGAAGAATTAAATATAAATAATGTTTTTTATTATAACTGTAAGAATTGTGGATATTTAAGAAAAAATAACAATTTAACTAAAGAAATGGAAAAAGAAAGATATGATTTACATATATGTGATGAAGGATATCATAAATATATGGAAGACGTATTTAATAAAATAAGACCATATGTATTTGGTAGATGTTTAGATTATGGTTGTGGTAAGATTCATTTGTTATCAGAT
>JAILGR010000062.1 GCA_024696565.1 Acholeplasmatales bacterium
AAGAAAGAATCAGTAAGTAGATTAAAAGACTTACTAAAATATGTAGAGGAATAATCAGGAGGTAATAGAGATGGCTAAGTTACAAAAGAACATTATTAACAAAGACGAATTACTTGCTGATATTGAAGCATTAAAAAAGTCTAAGAATGATAAAGAAGTTGATTCCATTATGCGTAAGTATAAAAAGGGATTAGCAGAAATGGATCGTAGACAAGCAAAGGCTAAAGAAAAAGAAGCTACAGCTCTTGCTAAGAAAAAAGAAAAAGAAGCTGCTAAAAAGGTAGCTGCTAAGGAAACTGCAACTACAAAGAAGGCAGCTCAACCTAAGAAGGAAAATACTAAAAAGGAAGCTCCAAAATCTACTGGTAGATATAATGGTAAATATGAAGTTTATGCTATCGCTGATGGTTATGCATATAGACTTAAAGCATCAAACGGTGAAATTTTAGTAACATCTGAAGTTTATGTAAATCGTGATGGTGTAATCCGTGCAATTGATACAGTTAAGAAGAATATTGAAACTGGTGAAATTCGTGTATTTGCTGATAAAAAAGGTAAATATAAATTCAAACTTACTTCAAAGAACCATAGAGTATTATTGATTAGTTCAAATTATTCACAAGAAGTTGGTGCAAATAGAGCATCAGAATCATTTAAGAAGTTTGCTATGAAGGCTGATATTGTTGATGTTGAAATCAAAGATGATGATGCAGCATCAGCAACTAAGATTAAGATTGCTTCTACTGAAGATAAAGAAGGCGGAAAGTATGAAATCGAAACTTCTAATGGTGAATATAGTTGGGATTTAAAAGCATCTAATGGCGAAATCTTATGTCAAGCTGAAGGTTATACTTCAAAGTCTGGAGTTTTAAATTCTATTGAAAAGTTCAAGCAATATGTTGCTGAAGGAACATTTAAGACTATTAAGGATAAGGCTGGTCATTATCAATATAAGCTATATACTCCAGCTGGTAGAGTTTGTGCTGTAGGTGAATCTTATTCAACTAAGACTTCTGCAGTTAGTGCGGCAAATTCCGTAGTATCTTTCTATAAATTAGCTGAATTAGTAGATTTAGAAGAATTAGCAAAAGCTGAAGCAAAAGCTAAGAAAGCTAAAGAAAAAGAAGCTAATAAAAAAGAAAAAGCTTAAAATGAAAAGGGGGATATCCCCTTTTCTTATGTAAGGAGGTTCTATGTTGGACATTACAATTCCTGAAAATATTATAAAAGCGATTATATCTGGAAAGAAAAATAAAAATCAAGATTTAGAAAAGGTTAAAATTGATAGGATCTTAATTAAAGATGAAGAAGTATTACAAGTTTCATCTTATAAAGGTAAACAAGTCTTTCATAAAAACTTAAATGATCAAGAAATAAATCAAGAAATCATTAACCTTTTAGAGAATGATTTTAATAATGCTAGTATTTATACTAAAGAATTCCAATATAATTATCGTATTACAGCTAAAGGAAAACTTTTAACCAATAGACAAAAGAATGATGATGATTCCTTTGTTGTTTTAGCTCATAATAAACAAAAGAAATATTTGATTGAAGAAGGCATGGTAGTGCCAGCTTTAGTTGATTTAGGTATTATGGCTAAAGATGGTAAGGTTTTAAAACATGGCTATGATAAGTTTAAACAAATTAATAGATTTTTAGAAATTGTTGATGATGCTATCAAAGACGAAAAGGAATTAAATATTGTTGATTTTGGTTGTGGAAAAAGTTATTTGACCTTCATTTTGTATTATTATTTTGTTGAAATAAAGAAAATGAATGTTAATATTACAGGTCTTGATTTAAAAGAAGATGTAATAGATAATTGTAATTTAATAGCTAAAAAATATAATTATACGAACCTTAAATTTTACAAAGGTGATATAGCTAAATATAGTGAAGAAAATAAAGTTGATATGATTGTTACATTGCATGCATGTGATACTGCTACTGATTATGCCCTATATCATGCGATTAACATGGATGTTAAATATATATTTTCAGTACCTTGTTGTCAACATGAAATAAATTTGCAATTGGATTCTTCTAAATTCCATTTAATGAATAAATATGGAATCATTAAAGAGAGGTTTTCGGCACTACTTACAGATAGCATAAGAGCCAACATTTTACAGTATTTTGGATATAAAACGCAGATTTTAGAGTTTGTTGATTTTGATGCTTCACCAAAGAATCTTTTGATACGTGCCACTAAGGTAAATAAGGGTGGTAATCTAAAGGTTAAAGAAGAAGTGGATAACTTAATCAAAGAATATCAAATACACCAAACTTTATATTCATTAATGTTTGAAGAAAAATAGAATTCATCTAATGATGAGTTCTTTTCTTTTTTGTGCAAATTGTACAAAAAAATAGGGCGGTTCTATTGACTAATATTATCATAAATGATAAAATCGATATATG
>JAILGR010000082.1 GCA_024696565.1 Acholeplasmatales bacterium
CAATATTGAAAAAGATAATAATTATAAAGCTACTTTAGAATTAAAGGATATTGATACTAAATTTGAGGCCACTTTCAATACTAAGTATTTAGCAATGATTAATGTATCTTTAATTGCTTATAATTATTTAGAAGATAATAAATTATTATTAAAAATGAAAGATATTGTAGGGGATGCAAGCTTAGAAAATTGTATTAATCAACTACAAGAATTATATATAAAGGGTTATATTAATGAACCAGTATATAAAATATCTTTAAAAGGATCATCTGGTGGTGTTGATACTTGGAGATGTAGAATAATAGTTGATGGCTATAAAGAATCATTTTCTTTTGATGATACATCTAAAAAAGTTGTTAAAAGAAATGCCGCTTATGAGATGTTAAAATATATTCTTTCACAAGAAAAATAATAACTTGCAAAATGATTATTCATTATGTATAATAATGGAGTATAAAATGATGCGGAAGGACATGGTAGAATAAAACCATTTAGAGAGGGTATAATTTGGTGCAATATACCTATGGGAATGTCTATGAGTTCACCTTCCAAATGGTGCTAATCCCACCCGTATTACTGCGTTAAAGTGTAAATGAGTGCAGTTTTTTAACTGAACTAAGGTGGTACCACGGTAATTCGTCCTTAGAGCGTAAGCTTTAAGGATTTTTTTATTAAGGAGGATTTATAATGAATCAATTAGAAGAATTAGATAAGGTTTTAGTAGATGCTGAAGCTGAATTGAATGAAGTAAATGATTTGCAAACATTACAACAAAAGAAGGCTAATTTCTTAGGAAAGAAAGGCCCTATTGCTAATGTAATGATGGCAATGAAGGATTTATCTCAAGAGGCTAAAAAAGAGCTTGGTATGAAATCTAATAAGATTAAACAAGCCCTAGAAGAAAGATTTGAAGCAAAGCGTAAAGCTATTGAAGAAGCTTTAATTGAAAAGAAATTAGTTAGTGAAACCATTGATGTTACCCTACCTGGTGTTTCTCTACCTGTAGGTGGTATTCATCCACTACTTCAAACAGTTATGGATTTAGAGGACTTATTCGTTGGTATGGGCTATACTGTAGCTGAAGGTCCTGAAATTGAGACTGATGAATATTGTTTTGAAAAATTAAATTTACCAAAAGGTCATCCTGCAAGAGATATGCAAGATACATTCTATATTAATCCAGAATTATTACTTAGAAGTCAAACATCTCCAGTACAAGTTAGAACAATGCTAGAGAAAAAGGGTGAACCTATTAAGATTATTTGTCCTGGTAAGGTATATAGAAGAGATGCAGATGATGCAACCCACTCTCATCAATTTATGCAATGTGAAGGCTTAGTTTTAGGTAAAGATATTACTTTAGGTGACCTAAAGGGTGCCCTACTTGAAATGTTCCATAAGATGTTAGGTGAAGATAGACAAATTCGTCTTCGTCCATCATTCTTCCCATTTACTGAACCATCAGTTGAAGTAGATGTTTCTTGTGGATTATGTGGTGGTAAAGGTTGTAACACTTGTAAGGGTACAGGCTATATTGAGGTTTTAGGTGCTGGTATGGTTAATGATAACGTACTTAGAATGTCAGGCTATGATCCTAAAGAAATCCAAGGCTTTGCATTTGGTATTGGTGTTGAACGTATTTGTATGATGAAATATAAGATTGATGACATTCGTAATTTCTATTTAAACGATGTTAGATTCTTAAATCAGTTCAAGGAGGTAAAGTAAGATGAAGGTTTCTAAGAACTGGTTAGGTGAATACCTAGATTTATCTAAATATAGTGATGAAGAATTATTCCAAGAGATAAGCTTCCATGTTTGTGAAATTGAATCATATAAAAAGATGGTTGAAGCTACTAATTTATCAATTGGTAAGGTTTTAGAATGTGTTAACCATCCTGATAGTGATCACTTACATGTATGTCAAGTTGAAATTAAACCAGGTGTTGTATCTCAAATTGTTTGTGGTGCTCCAAATGTTCAAGCTGGTAAAAAGGTTATTGTTGCATTGCCTGGTGCCGTATTACCTGGTAATTTCAAGATTAAACCATCAAAGATTCGTGGTGTTGAATCTAATGGTATGTTATGTAGTTTACAAGAACTTGGTATTGAAGAAAAATATGTTGATGAAGAATTCAAAAATGGTATCTATCTATTTGATGATGATGCAGAGGTTGGTTCAGATCCACTTAAATATTTAGGATTTGATGATTCTGTAATTGATTTAGAGGTCACATCTAATAGATCAGATTTATTATCAATTGAGGGTGTAGCATTTGATGTTGCTGCAACATTAAATCAAAAAGTATATCCAATTCAACCTGAATTTGAAGTATCTGATAAGAAAAATCCAATGTCTGTTAAGGTTTTAACAGATAAATGTTATAAATATAATGCTAGATATTTAGCTAATGTTAAGATTAAACCATCTCCACTTTGGATGAAAGCAAGATTAATTGCATCAGGAATTCGTCCTATTAATAATGTTGTAGATATTACAAACTTTGTATTGATGGAAATGGGCGAGCCACTTCACGCATTCGATGCCAATAAGCTTGGTAATGAAATTGTTGTAAGACAAGCTTATGATGGTGAAAAATTAGTTACTCTTGATGAACAAGAAAGAGAATTAAATAGTGAAGATATCGTTATTACAGATGGTAAAGAAGCAGTATGTGTTGCAGGAGTAATGGGTGGTTTATCTACTGAAGTTGATGATAATACTAAAGATATTGTTTTAGAAGCTGCATACTTTGACCCATTATCAATTAGAAAAACATCAACTAAGATAGGCTTAAAGAGTGAATCATCAACTCGTTTTGAGCGTAAGGTTGATTATGATAGAGTTGAAAGAGCTTTGGATTATGCTTGTCAGTTAATGCAAGAATTAGCCGATGCAGAAATCTATGATGGTGTTGCATCTGATGTTAAAGTAGTTGTTGAACCTAAATATGTAACTATTACAACAGATAAGATTAATAAAGTATTAGGTACATCTTTAATAGATAAAGAAGTATTAGATATCTTTGATAGATTAGCTTATGATTATCAAGTTAATGGAAAAGAATATACTATTAAATTACCATCTAGAAGAATGGATTTAGAACCATCTGTTCAAGATATTATTGAAGATGTTGCTAGAATTTATGGTTATGCAAAGATTCCTACAACTATTGCTAAAACAAGAGATAGAGGCTATTTAACTTATAAACAAAAAAGAACTAGATTAATCCGTCAAATTTTAGCATTCATGGGTCTAAATGAAGTAGTATCTTATTCATTAATTTCTGAGCGTGAATTAGGTTATTACTTAGAAGAAGTTAAAGAACCTGTTAAGGTATTAATGCCTATGACAGAAGATAGGGCAGTATTAAGAGAATCAGTATTAAATGGTTTAATTGATGCTATTAAATATAATAAGGCAAGAAAGAATGAAAATTTAGCTTTATTTGAAATATCTAATGTTCATACAAAAGATAGTGAAGACCTACATTTAGGTATTGCCCTAAATGGTCTATATTCATCTCATTTATGGAAGGGTGAAAAACAAGTAGCTGGATTCTATTTATTAAAGGGTATTGTTGAAGACTTATTCCAAAAATTAAATTTCAAAGTGACATATGAACCATATACAGGAATTAAATCATTCCATCCTGGTAGATGTGCAAAGATTATTCATAATGGTAAAATGGTAGGATTCTTAGGTGAGTTACATCCTAAGTTTGCTAAAGAAAATGATGTTTCTGGTACAGTTGCATTTGAAATGGATTTAGCGGAATTAATTTCTGAAGATAATGGTTTAAAATATAAACCAATTAATAAGTTCCCATCAATTCAAAGAGATCTTGCAATCGTAGTTAATAAAAATGTTTCTGCTGAAGAAATCTTAACATTAGTAAGACAAACAGGTAAGAAATATTTAACTAAGGTTGAGGTATTTGATGTATATACAGGTGAAAATGTTAAAGAAGATGAAAAGTCTATTGCATTTACTATGACTTTTGAAGATTCAACTAAAACATTAGAAGCTGAAGAAATTGATAAGGTTATCAATCAAATCTTAAATAGATTAGATAGAGAACTTAATGCAAAATTAAGATAATAAGTATAGAGGCCTAAAAAGGCCTCTTTTGTTCTAAAGTAACAGTCAAAAAATATGATTTTTGTTAAAGTAACAACTACTTTTAAAAAAAGTAACAACTAAAAATATTGATTTTTGCAAAAGTAACAACCATTTTTTTTATGTTTTATACTATAATAATGGATGGGGTGATAGTATGGCGTTTTGTGATGAGTTAAAAAGATTAAGAAAAGAAAAAAATGTATCGCAACAAACATTAGCTAATAATATCTATGTTTCTAGAAGCGCTATTGCAAAATGGGAAAATGGATTAGGGTTACCTAGTGAAGAAAATATAGATCAATTAGTCTCTTATTTTAATGTTCCTAGAGAAAACTTTTTCCCTAAAATAGAAGATCAAGAATTAGTTGAAAAGAATAAGACTATAAGAAAGAAATTTAAAATAATCTCTACTATATGTTATTTTTTTACACTTGCTGTTATTGCTATATTTGTAACATATATAGTTGTAGGGGTTAATAACCCTTATATTTTTAATTCAGATAAAGTAATCGCAAT
>JAILGR010000132.1 GCA_024696565.1 Acholeplasmatales bacterium
AGCCATTAAATCTGTATGACGGAAAATAATATCATATGGCATAACATAATGATATTCATTAGTTAAATAATAATTTCTTCTTTTTAAAATTCTTCTTAATGAATATGATGATACATTATTTATTCTAAGTGGCTCACCAGATGTCTTTAAAATAATTAATCTTTTTTTATTTTCTTCTTTTTTTAAGCTTTTAGCAAAATCTAGCACATTTTCTGGAGCATTAAAGCCATGAATAGGATAAGCAATTATTAATGTATCAAATTCTATATTAGAATCTATTTTACCATCTTCTATATTATGTAGATAGTAATCAATATTGTTTTTTTTAAATAGATTAATATATTCCATAACACATTTTTTAGTATTTCCAGTTGCGGAAAAATATGCAATTAATGGTCTCATAAACCCTCCATGCATGCATTAAAATTCTCATCAAAAGAATATACTTTGTCTTCATTTTTCAAATGGGAATCATACCAAATAGATGCATATATTTTATCTTTTTTAGAAAGTCTATCAAAATCCCACTTATATTCTTTATATGTTATATTTAACCAATGCCCACAAATTACAGAATATGGTCTCATTAAGAATTCTTCATCGTCAGAATTTTTAAATTTGATAGGAGTATATAAATCAACAAAACTACCTAACATTTCCCCACCATGAAGCTTAGCTATATTTTTAATATCTGCCTCATCAATTAAAGATAAATCTTTATTGATATTATAACCATAATCAATTAATTTAGTTTTATTAATATCTCTAATATTAGAATAATTACTATCTTCTTTTAATAATTTAAAGTTATTCCAATCCTTACCTATTTTTTCATATTCATTAATGCCACCAAATGTAGCATACATACGGGCATAATCTTTATGATTATACCAATATTTTATAGAATTATCATCTTTAAATAATCTTTGAATAACTAATTTAGAAATCAATGATTGTGGTACTATTTTACCAAATTTATAATACCAATTCTTCTTACCAATCATCTTCCAATAATCAGATACACTCTCTTTTTGATAATCAAATAGATCATCTAATTTTTTACCATCATAAAACCACATACCATGGAAATTTCTTGTTGCATTAAAGTCTGGTTTAAACATCTTTTTGGTTGAACCACCCATTAATTTAAATCCATCTTCTAGGGTATCAAAGCCTGTAATTCTATTTTCAGGTAGTGCTCCTATATTAAAACATCTTCTCCAAAATTTATTAGATAGGTCTTCTTTCATATCCTTTTTTATAATATTTGCAATCAATAAACCAGAATCAGATGCCGTAGTCCACTCAAGTGGAGAATTAAAACAAGTATGGAACATTAAACCATCTGATATATTATCCATTAACATATATTTATGTAACATAGCTGATTGTCTTATTACAGCAAAATATTTAATATTAGATTCTAATACCATTAATTCTCCTCTTAATTTTGTTAAAGAATATAAATCAAAAGGAGATACTAGTAATGGGTCCCCTACAATACCATATGGATGGGCTTCTGTTCTATTACCATAAAGAGCAACAGTACTAGTATGAATTAGTTTAGGTTGAGGATTTAAGTTTTCAATTACACTAACTAAATTCTTAACCCCAGTTTCATTACAATCTATTGCAGCTTGTTTAAACTTATCACTTTTAGGTGGTATTACAGCCGCCATATTAACTATATAATCTAAGCCAGTTGCAAATTTTTTAACATCATCTATATTTTTTAAATTACCATAAACGAATTCTAATCTATCTTTATTCTTTTTAAAAAGTTTTTTAACTCTTTTATAATTCTTATCATTATTTAAAATAAAAAGGCGAAACTTATCAATATCCTTATTCTCTAATAAATGTATTAGAGCTTCAGTTCCCATATTTCCTGTTACACCTGTTAGACCTACTATCATAAAAATCACCTAATTTCATCTTTTTTATTATATAAAAAAAAAGGCTAAAAGAAAAGGGGATTTCAATCCCCAATTTCTATTATTCATTTGCCTTTAAGCTTTTACCCATAATTGTTAATACACCAGTGAATGCTAAGAATAGAGCATAAACAATTAATAAAATACCAAAGATAGTTAATCTCTTATCAATAACATTTACTGAAGGTAATGCTAGTATACCTAAAACTAATGCAACAATTCCAATGACTAATTCAATTGCTAAAGGAATAATTAATGCTTTTAGATTTGATTTCTTAACTAATCCAAATACTAAAATTATAATAGCATCTAAAATAACTAAGCATCCTACAACTACTAATACATAAGGAACAAAATCAACTAATAAACGAATTAAATCAACTACAGTCTTTTGAATTACAAAGAATAAACCTGCAGCTAAAATAACACCTGCTGCAATAGTTGTAGCTGTTGCAGTTCTCTTTAATAAAAGAGCATTAATTATAATACCCAAAGAACCAACAATGATAAATACAATTCCTAATACTAAAGAAATAGCATTAGCTGCATCACTTTGAGCATTGTAATCTGTTGCATTTTGGGCAACGATACATAAAATACCAATTACTAACATAATTACCGCAGTAATCCATGTGGTAATGGCTACTTGTAAATTCTTTTTCATCTTCTTTTCACCTTCCACCATAAAATTATACTATCAATTCTTATTTTAACAATAAATGATAGAACAAAAGTTACAAACAAATTAATCTTTGTAACATAATTAAGAAAATAAGGTGATAAATTATTTTCATTTTTTCATAGTGCTTTCATAAAGATTATATACTATAATAAAAATGCGATATACATTACAAATTAATAGGAGGCCATCGTGAAAATTATTTTAGGAAACCCAGGATCAGGAAAAACAAAGGCACTATTAGCCTTAAGTCAAGAAAAACAAATTCCTATCCTATGTGAATCTGATTCAAGAGTGGAAAGATTATTAGTCAAAGCTCAAGGATATGGTTATAATATCCCTACACCTTTAACTTTAGAGAAAGCAAAGAAGGCTAAAGAAGTTTTAGTTGATGATGTCGACAGATTCTTTGAACAAGCTTTAGGTGTTAAATTAGCAGCCATTACCGTGAACCGTGACACTTCTGTTGACGTAGTGGATCTAGATAAAAAATAGTAATTTAAAAAAATACACTTCTCATGGTGTATTTTTTTATAATATCTCTTTAATTTTTAATAAATCATCTACTTCATAAGTAGCATTAGATTTAATATCTTTTTTATTCTTATTAAACCATATACAAGCTATACCATAATCAAGAGCCCCTTTAATATCACTAGTTAAAGAATCTCCTATTACAATAACTTCATCCTTATTTATTTTTATTCTTTTAAATGCTTCATCATAATATTC
>JAILGR010000134.1 GCA_024696565.1 Acholeplasmatales bacterium
CTAATTCGAGAAAAATGTCCGAGTACTACTTGCGCCTCATTAATAAAAGACTAGCTAATTAATACAAATAAATATTAAAAACATTATTAAAAACTATAAAATTGGCTTTATTAAGCCATTTTATGATTTTACACAAAGAACAATAGGTTTAATACCGTTTGGTGTTAAACCTTTTTTCTTTGCTTAAATTCATAAAATGGCTTAATATAGCCAATTTTAAAGTTTTTAATGATGTTTTTAATATTTCTTTGTATTAATTAGCTAGTCTTTTATTAATATGGCGCAAGTAGTACTCGGACATTTTTCTCGTATTAGAGACATTTTTCTATGTGTTTGGGACATTTTTCCTATACTCGGACATTTTTCTAGATTTTGATAACCTAAAGAAGGTACCTCTTGAAACTCCTATTAATTTAGCTGCTTCAATATTAGTTATTTCATGATTTAAATATTTATCTAATATATTATTGGTATCGGATGGAAGAATCTTATTAGGTCTTCCAAATCTTACACCTTTTTCTTTTGCAATTCTAATTCCTTCAGCTTGTCGCTGTTTAATATTAGCTCTTTCATTTTCAGCAACGAATGATAATACTTGTAGTACTATATCAGATATAAATTTACCAACAAGATTTCTACCTTCAATTCTAGTATCTAATAATGGCATATCAATTACTTTTATATCAGCACCAATTGTTTTAGTGATTCTAGCCCACTCATCTAATATCATATGATAATTTCTACCTAGACGGTCTATTGATTTAATAATTAATAGGTCTTCTTTTTTTATCTTTCTAATTAGTTTTTGATAATTTGTTCTATCAAAGTCCTTACCTGATTCCTTATCAATATAAATATGTTTATCATCAACCCCTAGTTACTTTATTTCTTCATACTGCCTATCTATTTTTTGTTGTTTAGTTGAAACTCTTATGTATGCAAATATCATTTTATAAAACCTCCAACTATAAATATTAATAATTTTTAAAGAATATCAAGTGAAAAAAGAGGTAGAAAAGATATAAAAATGTATACCTTTTGATACCTCAATATTTCATTAAAATTTACACGATTTAACACCAAATTCAAATGTAATAGCACAAATTTCTTTGAATTTATTATATCAAAACACAGTCTTTTTTACTATAGATTTTTGGACTTGATTAGTATGATGCCTCGAGTTATTTGGAGGATATTAATCATGAGTACGTTTGATAATTTTGCTAATGCTAGTAGAGAAGATGAACTAAAAGCCGCTTTTTTAGATGATATTAATGTTCAGTTAGATATGCGTTTTAATATAGATTGTTATACAGATAATGTTTTATTCGAGTTTAAATATGATTATGATATTAGAAGACCGGATGTATTAGCTCAAGCGTTATATTATTTGAATATATTAAAAAATAACGGAGAAATAATACCGAAATTTATTTGTCTAATTAATAAATATGAAGCTAGCGTTTTTACATCTAATATATTTCAAGAAATATATAATAAAGATAGTCTGTTTGTTACTGGTAGTCCTAGCAATCCTAATGAAAATGTAATTCAAAAAGCAGCTGAACATATTAATGAATTATATTATAGTTCTAGCTTAGAACTTGAAGAAGATTATTTCGTTGCAGTTTCATCGATAAAAGATATAGTAAGAAAAAAGAGAATAGTTCCTGATAAGATTAAGATTACGAACGTTAGAAGAGCTTATAATGGTTATGTTAGACAATTAGGAAATTATATATTAGCTAGTAGTTCATCAAATGGTGTATTTGAATTTAGAGCCGATGCTATAGGTAGAGCAACAGTTGTATCACAAAATATGCTTGGAGATTATGTGATTGATTTTCAATTTGATAATGGTGCTAAAAGAATCGAAAACATAAGTAAATCCGCATATGATTCATATTGGATGCAATGGAAAAGAATCACAGATAATTCTGAAGCGATAGATGTATTTAAGACAATATATGATTTATTAGGCCTATCTGATAGAAGAACTAAAGGTCAGTTTTATACACCAAAAAATTTAGCTAAAGAGGCATGGAAGAGAATTACTGAAGTACTTGGCGATAATTTTTGGCAAAGTGGAAACTGGAGAATATGGGATTGTTGTGCAGGGACTGGTAATTTAGAGTATGAAATAATACCGAATCAATGTAAACAATATATGTATCTTTCAACTTTGGATATTGAAGAAGTCGATCAATTAAAGCAAAAATTTCCAATTTCAAGAGGAATTTTCCAGTTTAATTTTTTAGATGATCATAATAATAAATTGCCACAAAATTTAAAGGATGATATGTCAAATGAAGATATTAAGTGGCTATTTTTAATAAATCCACCATATGTAGAAGCACAAGGAAAAAGTGGAGTTCAAGGTGGAACCACTCAATCAAATCTTCAATATTTAATGCAACATCAAAATCTTGGAGATGCTGCCAGAGAAATGTTTGCTCAGTTTCTATATAGAATAGAAAAGGATTTTAAAAATAAATATTTCTTAGGTTTATTCAGTGAGGTAAAATTTATAGTATCCAAAAAATTTGAGGCATTTAGGTTATGGTGGAGGCCAACATATAAAGGTGGCTTTGTTGTTAATGCATCTGAACATTTTCAGCATGCTAAAGAGTGGCCACTTGTTTTTTCCTTATTTGATAGGACATTTAGACAAGAATATACATATGGAAATAGCCATTGGGATAACCAGGTGATAAAATATGATGTATTTGATAAGAATTTAAATATTATTGGTGAAAAAACATTTAACTTATATGATAAAAATAATAATTTAAGAAAATATTTTCCAAATAATTCTCGTGATTTGATAGTTAAAATGCCTTTGTTATCAAGCGGTATTAAATTAAGTACAGGAAAAGAATACTGTTCTCCTTATGGTCCAAATAATTTTATTGGAACAATGGTATTTATCGGACCAGATTTTCAACAGCAAAACAGGTGCTTCATTGCTAGTGGTATAACGAATACTAATCATAATAATATATATTTAACTGAAAGTAATTTTAAAGATGTTTTAATTGGGTTTGCGCTTTATAAAGCCCCTCAAATAACATGGTTAAATAATAAAGATTGCTTTAAAATTCCAAATAGAGAACTTACAAATGAAGAAAAAAGTGATTGTATATTATATTCATTAGTTTCTCCAAGTAACCAGAGTGCATCATATAGATTTGATGATGGATCAATTATTGAAAATAAATTAAATCCTCTTGATACTACTATGTTTAATTTTAATGATTGTAGTGAAGTGGGGAAAAAAGTTTTTGATTTATTAAAAAAATATTTAGAAATAAAAGTAAATTATAAACAAATAAATACTCCATTTGGTAAAGGTAAATTTTTGGGATTATATCAATATAAATTGCAAAATAATCTAAACCAATGTTATGGTATAAAATATGATGTTGAATTAGAAGATGCAATTGAAGAATTACGAATCAAGATAGAAAAATTATCGCTTGAAGTTTGTTTTTAGTTTTTTAGAATGATAGTAGGGGTGCACAAATTTGACGACTAAGGGGTGGACAAATCAATCTAGGGGTGGACACTTTGTATCAATTAGCTAGTCCCAAGCCATTAAAGAACAAATGGTTTGATACTATACTGTGTCAGACCTTTTTTCTTTTACTTTTTAAACTTGTTAGGGACAAGTGCCTCTAACAAGTTGTTGAACTTGTTGGTGGCATGTGGTATAATTATGTTGTAAATTGAAAGGGTGATCGAAATGAAATACAAAATTAATGAAGATTTAAAGTTAATACGTGAAATGCTTGAATTAAGTCAAGAAGAAATGTCTTTATCTATAGATATTGATAAAAAAACAATTACACGAATTGAAAATGATGAAAATTATCCTACTAAC